>NZ_SCTN01000046.1 GCF_004297345.1 Aquabacterium sp.
GACGGGCCTCCCCGCATGGGGGTGCGGCCAACCGGGTCAGGTCGGGAACGAAGCAGCCCTAACCGATTACCTTCAGTGCCGGGGTTCAGGCTCGTCACCCCTATTCCATGCACACCCACGCTCAGGGGTGTGCATCATTTCCCGCTAACGCTGGTACTGTGATAACCGTCAACTTGGCGGCAAATCCACTACAGTGTCCTGTGATCAAACAACAGGACAGGGAACGTGAACAAACTGATCGCCGCCTTATCGGCCGCAACAGCTTGCCTGGCGGCACAAGCCAAAGACGTTGAACCCGAGCTGGTCAAGCAACCAGAGACAGTGGTCATCGCGGTTCGCACAGCCAACGGCACACCAGCAGCCTATGCCGAAGCGTTCGGCAAACTGGTCGGCTACTACGCTCAACCCAGCGCCAACGTGAAAGTGGTCTTTCCTCAACGCAGCATCACCATCAAAGGCACGAGTTATGCGGCCATTGCCGTGGCTGAAAAGCCGGCACATCCCTCGGGCGTTGAGTTGATCACCCTGCCGGCATGCCGCTTCCTGTCAAGGCACTACACCGGCCACTACGACGGTATCGAACCGGCCATCAATCAGATGGTCAACCAGGCACTTGCCACCGGCTGGCGCATTGATCAGGACTGCGGCGTCCGCATTCACCACCTGAACAGCCCTGACAACACCCCTATCGACAAGCTTCAGCACATCATCTATGTGCCTGTCGTTGGCCTCAAACCCTGATAACCGCGTCAACAAGGAGCGCCGCCATGGCCTGGATCGAGATCGTCACCGTCATTGCATTGCTTCAATACATCGTCTTTGGTGCCCTGGTCGGTCGCGCCCGTGGCAAGTACGGTGTGTCTGCACCAGCCGTCACAGGCCATGAGATGTTCGAGCGCTACTACCGCGTGCAGATGAACACGCTGGAATTGCTGGCGGTGTTCCTGCCTGCGCTCTGGCTGGCTGCACGCCACTGGTCGCCTGCCGTCATGGCGGCGATTGGCATGGTGTTCGTGGTCGGTCGCACGGTCTACCTGCGTTCATACACCACAGATCCCGCCAGCCGCAGTCTGGGGTTCGGCTTGAGCATCGGCCCGACGGTGATCCTGTTGATCGCGGGCCTGATCGGGGCCCTGCTCGCGGCCACGAGTTAAAGCCAGGCCTTGCCCCCCGTCTGCCGAACCTGAAGGTGGGCAGCAGAGCAGTGTTAAACTTTTCCAGAGGCGTTGATACACTCCTCATGCCCCCTGCGTCGCGGCCGGGACCGAACTTCCGCGAAGTTCGGGGCGCGTTCATCGCACCACTCTCGCCCGCACACCAGGCTCATGGCATCGACACCGCTCCCTCCCGCATCCGCCCCCACCTCCGGCAACACCCAAGTCAGCATCGACCTGGGTGACCGCAGTTACGACATCCTGATTGGCGGCGGCCTGCTGGTGGCGGACACCTTTGCCGGCCTGCCCAAATCGTCCAAGGCGCTGATCGTGACCAACACGACAGTCGGCCCGCTGTACACGGCCAAGCTGCGCGCTGCCCTCGCCCCCCATCACAAGACCGTGCTGGACGTGGAACTGCCCGATGGCGAGCAGTACAAGGATTGGCCAGCGCTAAACCAGATCTTCACCAAACTGCTGGAAGAAGCCGCTGACCGCAAGACCGTGCTGTACGCCCTGGGCGGCGGCGTGGTGGGCGACATGACCGGCTTTGCAGCCGCTTGCTACATGCGCGGCGTGCCCTTCGTGCAGGTGCCCACTACCTTGCTGGCCCAGGTCGATTCCAGCGTGGGTGGCAAAACCGCGATCAACCACCCTGCGGGCAAGAACATGATCGGGGCCTTCTACCAGCCCCAGCGCGTGATCTGCGACCTCGATACCCTCGACACCCTGCCACAGCGCGAACTGCTCGCCGGCCTGGCCGAGGTCATCAAGTACGGCCCGATCGCAGACGCCGAGTTCCTGAGCTGGCTCGAAGCCAATATGGACAAGCTGCTGGCCCGTGACCGCACCGCACTGATGCATGCCGTCAAGCGCTCGTGCGAGATCAAGGCCTGGGTCGTTGGTCAGGATGAAAAGGAAGCGGGCCTGCGCGCCATCCTGAACTACGGCCACACCTTCGGCCATGCGATTGAAGCCGGCATGGGCTATGGCGAATGGCTGCACGGCGAAGCCGTGGGTTGCGGCATGGTCATGGCGACCGATCTGTCTGCCCGCCTGGGCCTGATCGACGAGGCCACCGCGCAACGCATCCGCGCCCTGATCGAACGCACTGGCCTGCCTGTGAAGGGCCCTGACCTGGGCGCCGACCGCTACATCGAACTGATGCAGGTGGACAAGAAAGCCGAAGGTGGTGAGATCAAGTTCGTGGTCGTCGGGCCACTGGGGCAGGCCAATACCAGGTCTGCACCAGACGCCCTGGTCCGCGATGTGATCGCCGCGCACACCCGCTGATCGACTTCACGACAGAACAAGCCCATGTGGTTAGCCCCCTACGCCAGTCAGCCTGAGCAAACGAGGGGGCGCCGCTTCCCCGAGCCGCCCGCCCCCACCCGCAGCGACTTCCAGCGCGACCGCGATCGCATCGTGCACAGCACGGCGTTCCGGCGCCTGGTCTACAAGACACAGGTCTTCCTCAATCACGAAGGAGACTTGTTCCGCACCCGTTTGACGCACTCGCTGGAAGTGGCGCAACTGGGGCGCTCCATTTCCCGCTCACTGGGCTTCAACGAGGATCTGGTTGAGGCGATTGCCCTGGCGCATGACCTGGGCCACACGCCCTTTGGCCACGCAGGTCAGGACGCGCTCAACGAGTGCATGAAGGGCCATGGCGGCTTCGAGCACAACCTGCAATCGTTGCGCGTGGTCGACAAGCTGGAAGAACGCTACCCCGGCTTCGACGGCCTGAACCTCAGCTTCGAGACGCGCGAGGGCATCCTCAAGCACTGCTCCAAGGTTCACGCCGAGCTGCTGGAATCGCAAGAGCCCAACGGCGTGGGACGCCGCTTTCTGCAGGGCACGCAACCCAGCCTGGAAGCGCAACTGTGCAATCTGGCCGATGAGATCGCCTACAACGCGCACGACATCGACGACGGCGTGCGCTCCGGCCTGATCACCATCGAACAACTGGAAGCCGTGCCGCTGTTCGTGCGCTTCCGTGATGAGACCCTGTCCGAGCATCCACACGCCACCGGCAAACGTTTGCTGTTTGACACCATCCGCCGCATGCTCTCGCAACAGGTGTACGACGTGATCGACGCCACGCGCGCCCATCTGGCCGAGCACATGCCGCTGACGGCCGACGAGGCCCGCCGCTGCCCGCCACTGGTGCGCTTCAGCCAGCCCATGCGCGAGGCCAGCACGCAACTCAAGCGCTTCCTGTTCAAGGAGTTGTACCGCCATAGCCAAGTCAATGAAACCACGGCGCGAGCCAAGCAGGTGCTGATCGAACTTTTCAACGCCTACGTGGATCAACCTGAAACGATGCCGGCCGATTTTGCACGACGGGATGACCTGCACCGCTCGGTCGCCGATTACATTGCCGGCATGACCGATCGTTTCGCAGTGCGGGAGCACGAGCGCCTGACCGGGCGCAAACTGTTCTGAAACACGCGTCCGACTGTTCGTTCACTAAAATCAGCCGCTCGACGTCCGATAGAACTACAAGATTCAGAGAGCAACATGGTTTTACCCCGTTTCACATCTCCCGCCCGGCGCCTGACATGGGCTGCGAGCCTGCTGGCCTGCGCGCCATTGGCCCATGCAGCCGTGCTGGACTTTGAAGACCAGGTCTGCGCCAAAAACCAGCCCATCTGCAATGTGGGCCAGGTCTACCGCGCCAAAGGTTATGTGCTGAGCTATTCAGCAGCGCCGGATGACGAGCACCCGGTTGGGTTCCATGTGGTGGGGCGCCAATGGGCACCCAATGTGGGCGGCAGCATCGCCATGCTGGCCAACAGCTGCAATGCCACCACCACCCTCGCCTCCCAAACTGGCAAGCCATTCTCGGTGCTGACAATGGACCTGGCGGAGGCCAATGCCGACAGCCCCGTCCGTGTGACCTTCACCGGGATCAAGACAGACGGTACCACCGTGCGTCTGGCCGTTCACCTGGACGGCAAACCAGGCTGGCAACGCGTGATGCTGCCCGCCACCTTCTACAACTTGATGTCACTGCAATGGGTGCAGGGCGACTGTGTGGACAACAAATCGCACATGTTCGACAACATCCTGGTCATGCCGGGCATCTCGGCCCGATAAGGCGTCAGGCTGCCTGGAACGTCCTCAGAAGGTCAGCTCGTAGCGCATGGCCACGCCGTCGCGCTTGAAGCCTATCCGGTAGTTGTCATAGCAGATCTCGGCACGGCGGTTAAGGTGCAAGACACCTTGCTGCTGCATGCCCGGGCTTTGCGTCTGACCGGCAACGGGCTCCCACTCGATGCGGACATCCTTGAGTTGCTCGGACAGCAACTTGCCCACAAGCCTTGCCAAGGTCGGCACGGCAGACGCATGCCTGTCTGACTGTGGTTCAGAGGCCCTCAGGTGCGCCTGGACCGCGCTGACCTGCTGCACGACCTCCGTCTCTGCATCCTGAGCACGCGCAGTCACCATCATCGACATCAGGATCGACAACACGGAAATCAGTCGTACGCGCATGGGACTCTCCTGCATCGACTCGGATTGAGCTTAGTACCTTGAAGAGATTCTGCAATCAGGCGATCCCGGGGTAAGCCACCAGTAAAGGCCCTGCGGTGCCGCTATTTAGGTGTTGTCCCAGGCCCTGTTCAGGGGTTCAGCCCTCAAGTTCGTCGCCACAATGCCGAGCAACTCCCCTATCCGGACCACTCATGCCCCGCATTGCCCTGGTGATGATTGCGCGCAATGAAGCCCGCTGCGTCGCGCGTTGCCTGCGCAGCGTGCGCCCCTGGGTGGACGAGATGATCGTGCTGGACACCGGCTCGACCGATGACACAGTGGTACTGGCCCAGGCCGAAGGCGCTCAGGTCCACCACTTCACATGGATCAATGACTTTGCTGCAGCGCGCAATGCCGCCCTGGCGTGCAGCGATGCGGACTGGCACCTGGTGCTGGACGCCGACGAGACCCTGGCAGAAGGCGGCCCACTCATCGCCGCACTGCGCCATCAACAGCCAGACTTCATCGGGCGCATCGATGTGCGCAGCAGTTATGCCGCATCAGGTGCCACGCAGCAACAAGCCGCATCCAGCTGGCTGCCACGCGTGCTGCCCAAAGGCGTGCGCTACGAAGGCCGCATCCACGAACAACCCGTGTCCGCCCTGCCCCGCCAGGATCTGGCCGTGATCGTGCAACACGATGGCTATATGCCCGAGCAGATGCAAGCCAAGGGATCGCGCAACCAGCAACTGCTTCAACAGGCCGTGGCCGAGCGCCCGCAGGATGCCTATCTGCACTACCAGCTCGGCAAGGACGAGGAAGTGCATGACCGCTTCGATGCCGCCTGGCAGGCATATGCACCCGCACTGCAATTGCTGGGCACACAGGCCCGCCGGGATCCCCCATGGCGACATGACCTGATCCTGCGCAGCCTGTTCACGCTCAAGGCCCTGGGCCGACTCGATGAGGCCATCCACCTAGCCGAAGCCGAGATGCCCAACTGGCCCGATTCGCCGGATTTCTATTTCGTGCTGGGAGACGTGTTGCTGGACCTGGCAATGGCCCAAGCCGAGCAAGCCCACGAGATCTTGCCCATGGTCGAGAACGCCTGGCGCCAATGCCTGACGATCGGCGAGAACCCCGCGCTGGAAGGCGCCGTGCATGGCCGAGGTAGCTACCTGGCTCAGCACAACCTGGACCTGCTGCTCGGCACGATGGCTTCAATCTGAAGGGGGCCGCCCCATGCCAGCCCGCTCAGGCCGGGATTAACGCACGCTTCGCACACCTGATTGGCCGATCGCCCTTGGGCGAAAAGCCCATCATGGCAGTATGAATGCACCTGCCACTTTCAATGCGCCGCCCCCAGCTCTGATCGTGATCAGCGGTGGGGCACCTGCCTCCATCAGCAGCGAGCGCACCGCACGAGCGGCCTCGCCGGCCTTGCAAAAGCTGCTGGCGGCCCTGCCTGCGGCCTCCCGTGTGCTGGAAATGGGCTGCGGGCTGGGCGAACTGGCTCAAGCCTACAAGGCGCGGCACGGCGAGTGCCACTGGGTCGGCGTCAGCAGCCATCCGGTGATGCCTGGCCAGGTACACGCTGCCGTCAACCAGACTTTGAGCGTGGACCTGCACGCCAACAGCATCCTGCACATTGGCAGCAGCTTTGATCTGATCGTGGTCAACCGGCTGGAATGGTTGCCCAACGCCGCCAAGGTGCTGGCCGAACTGGGTGATCTGCTGAGCGCAGGTGGCAGCATGTATGTGCTGGCAGAAAACCACGCCTGTCTGTCGACGCTGGCGCATCTGATCGAAGCGGATCCGTCAACTGGCTGTGCAGCCTTGCCCGATGATCCGCAAAGCCTGGACCGTGCGCACCCACGCTTCCAGTCTCATTCGACCATCTTCAAGCTGCTGCTGGATGCGGGCTGGACACCCTCGCTGGCAGACCACCAGGCAGAGCCGCCTGCCGATGACAAGCTGGCCGCTGCGGTGCGCTACATGGGCGATGCCTTGGGCGTGCCACCAGGCTGCGCAGACCGCGTGCACCGCATGAAGCACTTCATCATCCACTGTCAACGCCAGTTCGATGATGTGGTGCCAGCTTCCTCGCAAGCCCTGTTCGATGTGGTCGTGCCCACGACCAAAGAACAGCAACTGCGCGTCAACGTGGAGCAATCGCCGGGGCTGCATGAAGTGCAGGCGCGCATCATCTCCTACCGCCACGCAGCCACGCCGGCCGAGGCGCTCACGCAATCGCTGCAGCATGTGAACAGCGACTGGGTGCTGCTGTGCCACCAGGACGTCTACTTCCCCAAGGGATTTGGCCAACGCCTCAATGCACTGCTGTCGACCATCTCTGCC
>NZ_SCTN01000360.1 GCF_004297345.1 Aquabacterium sp.
GCGTGGAGTCTGTCAGCAGCATGGCGCACAGGTCATAGCGGCCGCTCACCGAATACAGCTTGGTGATCTCGTGGCGCTTGGCCAGCTCGCGCATCACGCTGGGCTCATGGCGGGATTCAATCGAGATCAGCACCATGGCCCGAATCACATTGGGCCCCCGCGTGCTGCTCACGCTCACCGTGTAGCCGGTGATGACGCCGGCATCCTCCAGCGCTTTCAGCCGCAATTGCGCCGTGCTGCGCGCGCAGCCCAAGGCCTTGGCGATGTTGACCAGCGGCAGGCGGGCGTTGACCTTCAACAGCTCGATGAGCTGGTGGTCCAGATCGTCCAGCACGATCCGGCTGGCCGTGCTGGGCCCCTTGTTGGATGCTGACTTGCTCATGTCGCCATTATTTGCATCAAAACGACTGATTTGATCGACATATTTCAGTCAGATTGACGGTTTTCATCGGCGCTTGGGCTTCATAGACTGATACCCATGGACGGCGGTCAAGCCCGTCGCGAGCCTCGCCAGCAGGCCCCGCCCTCCGCTAGCAGGAGCGCCACCATGCCGCACGTTCTAGAGGCCCCTCACGCTGAAGCCCCGATGGCCGAAGTCCCGGTCACCTTCATCAAGCCTCAGGATGCGGCGCCCGCGCCCTGTTCGACCACACCCAGGAAGCTCCTGAGCTGGGACGAGCTCCAGGCCTACGACCCGGAGAGCGAGCCCTGGCAGAAGCAGTTCTCCCGCCGCTACACCCACCACACCGAACTGATGGGCGTGCTCCACAAGGTCGAGGACGTCAACCACACCGTGTATGACAAGTTCGCCATCTCGGTTACGCCGTACATGGCGCAACTGATGGACCGCGATGACCCGAACTGCCCCATCCGCCTGCAGTACCTGCCCTCCTTCCACGAACAGACCAACCCAGGCTTTGCCACCATGCTGGACGAGCTGGGCGAAGAGCGCGACACCATCCCCGGGACCAGCGTGGTGCACCGCTACCCGCGCCGCGTGCTCTTCCTTGTCAGCAACACGTGTGCAGCGCTGTGCCGCTTCTGCACGCGCAAGCGCATGGTGTCGCAGCCATCGGGTTCGGTGCACAAGGATGAGATCGAAGCCTCGATCGACTACATCGCCAGCAACAAGCACATCGAAGACGTGCTGCTCTCCGGCGGTGACCCGCTGACCTTCACCGACGAGCGCCTCGACGAGATCCTGGGCGCGATCCGCAGCCGTGCACCGCATGTGCGCTTCCTGCGCATCGGCTCGCGCATGGTGGTGCAGCTGCCCACCCGCATCACGCCCGAGTTGTGCGCCGTGCTGGAAAAGCACCGCGTGCAGATGGTCAACATCCACATCAACCACCACAAGGAGATCACGCCCCTGCTGCGTCAGCGCGTGAAGATGCTGCAGAAGGCCGGGATCATGATGGGCCTGCAGTCCGTGTGCCTCAAGGGCGTGAACGACAGCGTGGAGGTGATGCGCGAGCTGTTCATGCAAGCGATCGAGATGGGCGTGCGGCCGTACTACGTGTACTCCACCGACATGGTGGAAGGCGCCCATCACTTCATCGTGCCGCACCGCCGCATGCTGGAGCTGTACGAAGGCCTTCGCGGCTGGATCAGCGGCCCGGCCGTGCCCACCTTCATCGTCGATGGCCTGGGTGGCCTGGGCAAGCTGCCCATCATCCCCAGCTATGTGCGTGAAGAAGCCCTGCCCGATGGCAGCGGCACCACCATCCACTGCCGCAACTACGCCGGCAAGACGGTGGAAATGCCGGGCCTGGGGCAGCACTTCAGCCTGCCTTCGCAGAGCAACTGAAGGGAGGGCCAGGCCATGTCAGCTCATCTGCTCCATGCCAACCGGGCCGTGCCGCCTGCACTGATGCATGCCGGCCAGCACGGTTGCCCCTACGGCACACACCGCGTCCTGCAACCTGCTGGCGTGCTGCCGCAACCCGCCTGGCGCATCGACAACACCATGGCGGCGTATGACAACGAGATCCTGATCGACGTTCAGGCCCTCAACGTGGACGCGGCCAGCTTCACGCAGATCAAGCAGGCGTCCCAAGGTGATCCTGACCGTATCGCCGCCACCATCCTCGACATCGTGGCGCAGCGTGGCAAGCTGCACAACCCGGCAACAGGATCAGGCGGCATGTTGATCGGGCGCGTGGCGTCCATCGGTGCTGCCCTGGCTGGCCAGACCGATCTGGCTGTGGGCGACCGCATCGCCACCATGGTGTCGCTCTCGCTGACGCCACTGCGCATTGACCGCATTCACCACGTGCATCAAGACAAGGATCAGGTGGACATCACTGGCCAGGCCATC
This sequence comes from Aquabacterium sp., assembly GCF_004297345.1. Lineage (GTDB taxonomy): Bacteria > Pseudomonadota > Gammaproteobacteria > Burkholderiales > Burkholderiaceae_C > Aquabacterium. The sequence goes on from NZ_SCTN01000360.1 coordinate 2,318, forward strand.
CTGTTTGAAAGCGGCTTGTACGCGAAACTGCCCGATGACATCCCCGAGAAAGTGGCGCTGGCCATTCTGGATGTGGCCGGCGCACCGGCACAGACAGCGCGCCTGGTTCGGCCCGGTGACACGGTGGTCGTGGTGGGCGGAGGCGGCAAGTCAGGCACCTTGTGTGTGTACGAAGCCAGAAAGCGCGCCGGGCCTGATGGCTGCGTGATCGGCATCTCGCCGTTCGAGAAGGATTGCGAACGCATGCGTGAACTGGGCTGGGTTGACCATGCCCTGCGTGTGGATGCCACCAACGCCGTGGCCATGATGCAAGCGGTGTCCGAGGCCACACACGGCCGGTTGGCTGACGTGGTGATCAACTGCGTGAACCTGCCGCACACCGAAATGGGCAGCATCCTGGCCACGAAAGACCGGGGCCGCATCTACTTCTTTTCGATGGCCACGAGCTTCACAGCCGCCTCCCTGGGCGCAGAAGGCGTGGGCAAGGATGTGGACATGCTGATGGGCAATGGCTACGCCAAGGGCAATGCCAACTATGCCTTGTCTCTGCTGCGTGAATCACCGCAACTGCGGCAACTTTTCGAGACGCTGTACGTCTGACAAAGACGCGAACTCATCATGACCGCCGTCACTCACACTCCACACTCGCCATACGCTGCAGACACCATGCTGCCAGCCAGCCATACCGACTTGTGGCGAGGCATACGTGCGAAAGGCCTGCGCACCGTGGCCGTGATGGGCATGAGCAAGAACACAGGCAAGACGGTGTGCCTCAATCACCTGCTGGCGCAAGCGCACGAGGCGCAGATGCATGTCGGCGTGACCTCCATCGGGCGCGATGGCGAAGAACGTGATCAGGTGTTTGCCATTCCCAAGCCCCCGGTCATGGTCACGCCAGGTTGCCTGGTGGCCACAGCCAGAGACACCCTGCTGCGCGCCCGCGCTCGGGTCAAACTGATCGACGCCACGGGCGTGCACAGCCCCATGGGCGAGATCGTCATCGTCAAGGTGCTGGATGCGGGCGACATGGAAGTGGCCGGCGCCTCTCGCAGCCTCGATCAGCACAAGGTCATCGCGCTGCTGAGGCAATGCGGTGCAGACATGGTGCTGCTGGATGGCGCGCTGGGGCGCAGCCACCATGCTTCGCCCGCCATGGCCGACGGCGTCATCCTGGCCACAGGCGCAGCCCTTGGTGGTGGCATGGATGATGTGCTGCGCAAGACCCGAGACAGGCTGGCGATTCTGGGCGCGCCCGCTGCGCCGGCTGAACTGCTGAAACGAGTACTGACCACGTTCGACAAGGGCGGCGTAGGCATCTGGAACAGCCAAGGCGGGTGCCTCTTCAACGAGGTGATCCCCACGCTCAACGCCGCCCCCGTCATCCTGGATCAGATAGAAAAAGACATCGCTGTGATCGCGGTATCCGGAGCGGTGGGCCAACGCCTGTGGCAAGCCTTGATGAAGGTGGCGCAACACCACCCAGGACTCAGGCTGGTCGTATCGGATGGTACCAAGCTCTTCATTGATGCCATCGATCTGAACGCCTTCGAACGTGCGGGCGCGCAGGTGCTGGCACAGCGGGCCGTGCATCTGGCTGGCATCACGCTGAACCCCTGGTCGCCGTTTGGCGGCAGCTTTGACGCGCGAGCCTTCCTGGCACAAGCCCGCCAGGCCTTCCCTCAACACATCGTGACAGACGTCCTGCTGACGAAGGAGGAAACATGAGCCGCCTCGCACTGGATCAAGCCCAGATCGACCGCGCACGCCGCAGCGCCAGCCGGATCGCCCATCAGGTGTATGACGACATGCACCGCTTCACGACGACCACGGTCGAACGCGCCACCCTGCGCCTGATGGGGATGGATGGGGTCGATGGCGACCAGGTGCCGCTGCCCAATCGGGTGATCAGCCACCTTCATGAGCGAGGGCTGGTACAGCATGGCGCGGCTTCAGTGGTAGCCGGCACCATGGCACAACACCAGATCGGCATCCAGGAATTGGCGCAAGCAGTAGCGGATGGCCGTTTGACGCTGCAGCGCCCAAGCGACGAAGCCGACGCCCGCGAACGCGCCCATGAGATGGCCCTAGCCGTGTGCCAGCGCATCGCCAAACAACGCGCTTTCAGAGAAGCCACCGTGCGCGATGCCGGCGGCGAAGCCCCCACACCGTGGCTCTACCTCATCGTGGCCACGGGCAACATTTTTGAAGACATCACCCAGGCCTGCGCCGCCGCCGAGCAAGGCGCCGACGTGATCGCCGTGATCCGCTCCACGGGCCAAAGCCTGCTGGACTACGTGCCCTATGGCGCCACCACCGAAGGCTTCGGCGGCACGTATGCCACGCAAGAGAACTTCCGCCTCATGCGCGCGGCGCTCGATGAGGTGGGGCGCAAGATCGGCCGCTACATCCGCCTGACCAATTACTGCTCAGGCCTGTGCATGCCGGAGATCGCGGCCATGGGTGCCATGGAGCGCCTGGACATGATGCTCAACGATTCGATGTACGGGATCATCTTCCGCGACATCAACATGCAACGAACCTTCATCGACCAGTTCTTCTCACGCATGGTCAATGGCTACGCCGGCATCATCATCAACACGGGTGAAGACAACTACCTCACCACGGCGGATGCCTATGACGCGGCCCACACGGTGCTGGCATCCCAGCTCATCAATGAACAGTTCGCCTACATCTCCGGCTTGAAGCCCGATCAGATGGGCCTGGGCCACGCCTTCGAGATCAACCCATCCCTGGACAACGGCTTCCTGTGGGAGCTGGCCCATGCGCAACTGGTCAGGCAGGTGTTCCCGCAGGCTTGCCTCAAATACATGCCGCCCACCAAGCACATGACGGGCAACATCTTCAAAGGCCATGTCCAGGATGCCTTGTTCAATGTGGTGAGCGTACTCACGCAGCAGAACATCCACCTGCTGGGGATGATGACCGAGGCCATTCACACGCCCTTCATCCAGGACCGCTTCCTCGCCATCCAGAACGCACGCTATGTGTTTGCCACCATGCGCGAGCTGCATGCCGAGATCAGCTTCACGCCCGGTGGGCAGATCGAGCGCAGAGCCCAGCAGGTGCTGGCTGAAACCACGTCCTTGCTGGCCGAGATCGAGCAGACCGGCCTGCCTGCCGCCATTGCCAAAGGCACCTTCGCCGATATCTCCCGCACGCTCACGGGCGGCAAGGGGCTGGACGGCGTCATCGCGAAAGCTGCCGACTACTACAACCCATTCCCGGCCTTGATGCTGCCTGGCATGAACGAGGAGCGCGCATCATGAACGACACCCTGCAACACACGCCAAGGTGGGTCAAGCCTTATGGCGACACCATGGACGATGGCCGCGTGCAACTGTCGTTCACGCTGCCTGTTGCGCTAGACGACAACAGCAAGGAAGCCGCCCGACAACTGGCGCTACAGATGGGCCTGGATGAACCCGCTGTGGTGCACAGCGAAGCCATGGGGCCGGCCTTCTCCTTCTATGTGGTCTACGGCCAGTGCAAGCACCGTGTGGACATGAGCCGCATCCAGGTGGCCAAGCCTGAGTTCGAAGTGCTCGACAAGGACGCGATCAACGAGAAGATCGCCAGGCTCATGGGCCGCAAGATGGTTGTAGTGGGCGCCTGCATCGAGACTGACGCGCACACGGTGGGCATCGACGCGATCATGAACATGAAGGGCTTCAACGGCCACAAGGGCCTGGAGAGCTATCACGAGATGCGCGCCATCAATCTGGGTGCCCAGGTGGATTCTGAAGATCTGGTGGCACGCGCCATCGAGGAACAGGCCGACGTCATCCTCGTCTCGCAAATCGTGACGCAAAAGAACATCCATCTCGACAACCTCACGCGACTGGCCGACATCCTCGAAGCCGAAGGCCTGCGCGAGCGCGTCATCCTCGTTGTCGGCGGGCCGCGCATCAGCCACGAACTGGCCAAGGAGCTGGGTTATGACGCCGGTTTCGGGCCGGGCTCGTACGCCGAGAACGTAGCCTCGTTTGCCATCGACGAATGGGCGCGGCGGCATGCGCCCTCCGTCGCACGTGACACACGTTGAAGCGCCTCAAACACATGGAGACCTCATCATGGACAAGCCCATCACCAGCCTCATCCGACTGCGCATCAGCGCCCATGAGGCCCACTACGCCGGCAATCTGGTCGACGGCGCACGGATGCTGCAACTGTTCGGCGACGTGGCCACAGAACTGCTGATCCGAAGCGATGGCGACGAAGGCCTGTTTGTGGCTTATGACAAAGTCGAGTTCCTGGCACCGGTCCATGCGGGCGATTACATCGAAGCGACAGGCCGCATCGAATCCATGGGCAAAACCTCCCGCAAGATGGTGTTCGAGGCCCGCAAGGTGATCAGCGCGGCCCAGGTGCCCGGCCAGCCATCGGCTTGCGATGTGCTGCCGGAGCCCGAGGTAGTTTGCCGTGCTTCTGGTACCTGCGTGGTGCCTGCCAACTGCCAGAGGGGCACCACAAAGTCCTAAAGCTCTGACCAAGGAGTCGCATCATGGACAAGCTCATCATCACCGCCGCACTCACGGGCGCCGAGGTCAGCCGCGAGCAGCAAGCCGCCCTGCCCATCACACCCGAAGAGATTGGCATAGCCGCAGCAGAATGTGCCGCCGCTGGCGCCAGCATCGTGCACGTTCACGCACGCTGGCCGGATGGCACACCCACGCAAGACAAAGAGATCTACCGCCAGATCATGGACGAAGTCAGCCAGCGCTGCGACGTGATCGTGCAGATCTCGACAGGTGGCGCCGTGGGCATGAGCGCCCATGAACGCCTGGCCCCAGTGGCCCTGCGCCCCGAGATGGCCACGCTGTCGATGGGATCGGTCAACTTTGGCGGCGATGTGTTCTACAACCACCCATCCGACATCGATGCCTTTGCCCGCGAGATGCAGTTGCAAGGCGTCAAACCCGAACTGGAGATCTTTGACAGCGGCATGCTGGCCACGGCCAAGCGCTGGCTGGACAAAGGTGCGCTGGCCAGCCCTGCTCACTTCGATCTGGTCATGGGCGTGCCCGGTGGCATGGTCGGCACACCGCAGGCCTTGATGTACATGCTCTCGGAACTTCCGCCTGATGCCACCTGGACGGTAGCCGGTATCGGCGCAGCCCAATTACCACTGACCACCATGGCCATCTTGCTGGGCGGCCATGTGCGCGTGGGTTTCGAAGACAACATCTACTACCGCAAGGGTGAGCTGGCCGTCAGCAATGCCCAGTTGGTCGCACGCATCGTGCGCATCGCCAACGAATTAGATCGCCCAGTGGCCACGCCGCAAGAAGCCAGGCAGATCCTGAACCTCGCTGCACGCTGATCCTGCGCAACAAGAGGCCCCCCGATCAGCGCCCGTTCAATCCGGCGCCCTGTAGATCAGCACTTTCAAAGCCCGATCAGGCTGCAGATCCGCAAACACGGGCGGATTGGGCAGGCGCTCCACAAAGCTCAAGGCAGGCGCCTCCACCTGCATCAAATCCTGCAAAAACTCAGGCCCCAGCTTGGTCGAGTTCAGGCACAACATCGCGTGCCCACCTGGCATCAGCAGATCGGGCAGACGCCGCATCAGGCGCGCATAGTCCTTCTCGGCGATGAAGCTGCCCTTTTGATATGTGGGCGGGTCCGCGATGATCAGGTCATAAGGCCCGTGGCGATTGATCTTGCCCCATGAACTGAAGATGTCATGCGGCAAAAAGCTGGCGCCCGCCGCCACGCCATTGAGGTGATGGTTCTGCTTGCCAATGCCCAATGCACCACTGGCCATGTCCATATTGATCACCTGCCTGGCGCCCGCCTGCATGGCCACCACGGAAAACGCACAGGTGTAAGCAAAGAGGTTGAGCACCTTCATGCCGGGCCGTGCAGCCACCAGCTCGCGCACCCAGCGGCGCCCTTCAGACATGTCCAGGAACAAGCCATGGTTCTGGCCGCGCAGCAGGTGAACGCGAAAGCGCGCGCCGTTTTCAGTCACATCATGGGGATCAGGCACGCTGCCAGACATCAGGCGCGTGTCGGCGCGCAAGTCGCTCCGATATTGGAAGACCCAGTTCAACGGTGTATCCGGTGAGAGCACCTGCCATCGTGCGAACAAGGCCTCGTGCAGCACCGCCAGATCCTCATCGCTGACAGGCAAGAAGCTGGTCAGCACCCAGACTGGCGGATAGGCGTCCAGCGTCCACTGCTCGCATCCGGGGAACAAGCCACCACGACCATGGAAGATGCGCTGGGCATCAAGGGGCATGCGCATCGTGGCGATGGCATCGAGCAGGGCTTGCATGGTGTGTACGCGGCGGCATCTCAAACGAAGAAGGCCGCCATTCTCACCGAGATTACTGCAGCAAGACGAAGCCTGACGGTGCATACCCCGTCGTGGCCAGTACAGAGGTCATCAGGATCGCTCGCCCATCCGGCAAGGCACGCATGGCCTGGTAGTGGAAAGCGTTCTTGCCATACAGCGGGGTGACGGTCCTGAAGCCTGACCAGCCCCCCGTACTACTCAAAGTGCCTGCCACCGTATCCACGCCAATATCGCAATGCGTCACCAGGCCATGGCCGAACTGATCGATGGCGACATCAACGGCAGAGAAACCACCCCAGGTGTTGGCTTTAACTGGATTGGCCATCCAGCCATTGGCCGCGCTGTAGTTGGTAAGGTACATGAAGTAGGTGGATTGCGCAGGGCTGTCCTGGCCCATGGCCACAAACGCCTGGCCGCCATCATTGACCGCAATCAAGGGCAAGGCGTAAGGCGCGCTGGCGTTGGATTGCAAAGGATTGATGGCGCCCCATACCCCGCTGTCAGCCATCCGCGCGTAGGCATTGGAGACACCACTTACCCCCAACTGCGACCACACCACGCCAGCAAATTGCCCGGCAGGAGCCAAGGAGTACGACAAGGAGAAGCTGCTGCTGAATGACGCCTGAGGCAACTCTGCAGAGACCGCCTCAGCTTCGGCCCAGCCACTGCCTGGCAGGTATTTGCGCAACAGGATCTGCGACTTGCCTGCTGTGCTGTTTGAAGGCATCAAGCCGACGGCATGAACGGTCGAGTTCGTGTTGTCGATGGCCACATCGAAGGCCTTGGCCAACTGCAAGCCGGTACCGGCATAGCCCACCATGGCACTGCAACGCGAGCTGATCAGTTGAGGCGTGGATGTCACCGTGCTGCCACTGGAGACCGTCACGACTTGCGCTCCGCCCGATGTGCAATACGCGATGGCCCCATCGCCCGCATCATTGACCGCCACCTTGATCGTGGTGGATGAAGGCGTCAGCGCGGTTTGAACAGGCATGCTCCAGCCTACATCTGGCGTACGCACCGCATACCAAAGCGAGGTACCGGCCACCCAGGCCAGCAACACGCGACCTTGTGGCGACACCGCCATGTCGAGCGGCGCGACACGTTGCGCCAGCGTATTGTTGTTGAAGGAGACCAAGGGGCCACTGAGTGGCAGCAGTCCCTCCAGGAGCCAACTCCTGGGTGTGCCCGTATCCATGCGTCCGGAAGCGACGCCTGCACCACTACCCTCGTTCTGCAACCAGGCGCCGTACACCCGGCCATCTTCAGCCAGACCAGCCAGAGGGTAGATGGAGGGATTTCGCGCATCCACAGCCTGATAGTTCGACCACGCCCGCCCAAGGAACCCATGAGGATTCAAGGGCGTGACGGTCAAGGTGATGGGCAAGGTCGTCAGGGTCTGGCGTGAGCCTGAGTCCGTGCAAGTCACAAACACGGAGTACTGACCAGGGCTGGCGTAGATGTGCGTATTGGTATTGCTCATCTTGGTGCCGTCACCAAAGCTCCATAAGGTGGTGAGCGTGCCACTGCCGCCCAAGCATTGCCCGCCTTCGAAGGCTACTGACGTGCCGGTATCTACCGTGGTGGCGGGGGCAGACGGATCGGACAACTGAATTGGCAGCACGACACCACCAGCCCCGCCGTGGACGGCGTCGCCTGCGTATCGCTGTTGCCCCCGCCGCCACATGACGTCAACGACAGCGCACACATGACAACGAACACCAGGCTGTATCTCATGGCAAGACTCCCCCCCTTTTTTGCTCTCCAGAGTCTTCCAGCGCACGCCAACAAGTTCGCCTGCACCCCTTGTGTGAGGGGGTGACTGCACAAGCCAAGCGCATGTCCCACAAAGCCGTGTGCACACCTGCGCCCCGGGATTTCCCGAGCAAGCTCATCACGTTGAACCATCCGCATCCGCCAAGGCATGGACAATCCACATCACGAAAACAAGGAGCCCCTCATGTTGATTTCCATCGTCAACCGGTCCAACAGCATCAGCGATGCCGAGCTGCAGACCGTCATCCGCGCCATCAATCGCCAGATCAAGGATGACTTCGAGCCCTACTGGAGCTTTGGCGCCACCCTGCGACTGGAAGCGCCTATCGGCGCCAAACCCGACAAGGCCACACTGGCTGAGTTGCGTGGCGACGCCATCATCTATCTGTGGGATGAAGTGGACGTCGATGGCGCGGTGGGCTATCACGATGCCAACGCGCGTGGCGTGCCCTACGGCTTCGTGTTCACCAAGCTCTCCAAACAGCTGGGCGAGAACTGGACTGTCACGCTGTCTCACGAGGCACTCGAGTTGGTTGGAGACCCGCAGGGCAACCTGTTGGTTCAAGGCCCTCACCCCAGCAGCCCTGGCGTGGAGGTTTTCCACTGGTTCGAGATGTGCGATGCCGTGCAAGGCCAGAGCTACACACTCGATGGCGTGGAAGTGTCCAACTTCGTGCTGCCGCTGTACTTCACGCCGGAAGAGCAAGAAGGTGGCCGCAACGATTTCCTGGGGCAACTCGATGGCAAGAAGAAAGGACTGGCTTCATTTGGCGTAAGCAAAGGGGGCTACATCGGCTTCTACGACCCACGCAAGCGGGCCCACGAGACCTACGCCAGCGCCAAAGATGCCAAGGCACAAAAGCGCATGGCCACCAAGGCCGCACACATGTATGGGCGTGGCTATTTGCGCAAGCACAGTGAGGCCTCTGTGCCTCGTGAAGACGCGCACATGCGCATGCTGGGCGGAGAATCCTTCGTCAAGGCCTCTGCCACACCGAGCGACGACCCGATCAAGCACGTGGTCGTGCTTATGCTGGAAAACCGATCCTTCGATCAGATGCTGGGAGGGATGACACGCTTCAACAAGGACGTGGAAGGCGTCCCTCAAAAGGGCACCCCGCGCAGCAATAAGACGTCCAAAGATCATGTGGTGCAGCAAAAACCTGGCGCTGCATGGGTACTCGAAAAGGGGCGCGATCCCAACCACGAGCATGATGACACAATGAAGCAGTTGGGCTCAGCAGCGAGCCCCATGTCAGGCTTTGCCGAAAGCTTCCTGCAGCGCTACCCGGACGCCACGCAAGCTGAACTCGATCAGGTCATGGCCTATTTCGACTTTGGTGCCACACCGAAGGACGACACACTGCCCGCCCTGCACACCCTGGCGCGCAACTTCACCGTGTGTGACCACTGGTTCTCGTCCATGCCTGGCCCCACGTGGCAGAACCGCTTCTTCATTCACAGCGGCACCTGCCTGGGGCATCTGACGATGCCATCGAAGCAGGAACCACAAAACATGCGCATCTACTACCAGGACACGATCTACGATCGCCTGTCAGATGGGCGCGTTGACTGGAAGATCTTCCACTCGGGCGTCCCGCAAAGCATCGTGCTGACACGTCTGCTGACTCGCTATCTCACCTTCCGTGGCTACAAGGACATGGACGACTTCTACGAGATGGCCGCAGGTGATGCCAACGACTTTCCAGAGTACGCCTTCATCGAACCCCAGTACTTCGGCAAGGACGAGAACGACCAGCACCCCCCCTCCGACATCCGCAAAGGTGAGATGCTGCTGGCCAGTGTTTACAACGCCTTGCGCAGCAATGAAGCCTTGTGGAAGTCCACCCTGTTCGTGGTCACGTATGACGAGCATGGCGGCTTCTATGACCACGTGAACCCGCCCGCCACCGTACCGCCCGACAATCACACGGCTGACTGGTCCTTCGATCGCCTCGGCGTGCGTGTTCCCACCATCCTGGTCTCGCCCTGGCTGGATGCCAAGGTCAACGCCACGGTGTTCGACCACACCAGCCTGCTGCGCTACCTGTGCGAGAAGTGGAAGCTCGATCCTTTAGGCCAGCGCATGCAGACCGGTGCCGGCGCCTTGCGTGCCAACAGCATGGCGGACGCGCTGCAGTTCCGCAAAACGCCACGCGATGACACACCGGTGAAGATCACCGTGCCGCAGATCAAGGGTGCCCTCACGTCTCAGATCGAGCCGCCGATCGAAGGCTCTCGCGAGTCCCTGCTGATGTTTGTGGATCAGTTGCCTGAAGCAGGCGGCGATCAGCCGCTGACGGCCGCCACGGTCAAGGGCAGGCTGAGTGCGAAGAAGCCCGCGTCCAAGCGCACCAAGACCAAGCCAGCGGAGTTGAATGCCGATGCGGCTCAAGCCAAGCTGGAGAGGCTGCGCCGCAGCAACACACCGTCCTGATTGACGCTGCCAGCCGAGCAAGGCTGTCTATCAAGGGAAAAGAAAAGGGGCACGCCAATCGGGTGCCCCTTTATTCATCGTTCGCGCAACCTGGCACCGCCTGGGGCACCCGGCATCAAAGCGATCAGAACGGTGCGTCGTCCTTGCCTTCGCGCACTTCAGCAGCCTTGGCAGCCGCCGTGATGCGGGTGCGCTTGGGCTTCTCGGGCTCGGCAGCGGCCTTGGCGGCCTGCGCTTCGTCTTCAGCGGCTTGCAGCGACTGGATCAGCGCGTCGTCTTCCGGATCGCTCTCACCTTCTTCGCCAGCGGCTGCCGCAGCAGCTGCGGCATCGGCTTCAGAGATCACACGGGTGTAAGGCGCCAGCGTCTTGACCATCTGACCGTAGATACGCGGCGTACCAGCCAGGATTTCGCGCTGGTACAGGAAGTCAGGTTCGCCCGTGAAGTTGCCCACCAGGCCACCAGCCTCGGTGATCATCAGCGCGCCTGCGGCCACGTCCCAGGGGCTCAGGCCAGTTTCAAAGAAAGCATCGTAGAAGCCGGCTGCCACGTAGCAGAGATCCAGCGACGCAGCGCCCGGGCGACGCACGCCGGCGCACTGCACCATCACGTCTTCGAACATTTTCATGTAGCGCTGGAAGTTGTCGCCCTTGCGGAAGGGGAAGCCCGTACCGATCAAGGAATCGAGCATGCGCGTGCGCTTGGACACACGGATGCGGCGATCGTTCATGTAGGCGCCCTTGCCCTTGGACGCATAGAACAGGTCATTGCGGCTGGGGTCGTACACCACGGCCTGCTGGATCTGGCCACGGAAGGTCAGCGCGATGGAGACCGCGTAGACGGGGAAGCCGTGGATGAAGTTGGTGGTGCCGTCGAGCGGATCAATGATCCAGACGTAATCGCTGTGGCGGGCGCCGTGCTCGCGCCCCGACTCTTCGGCCAGGATGCCGTGGCCTGGGTAGGCCTCGAGGATCGTGCCGATGATCGCGTCTTCTGCCGCCTTGTCCACCTCGGTCACGAAGTCGTTGTGGGACTTCGCGATCACAGTCAGTCGCTCGATGTCGAGCGAGGCCCGGTTGATGATCGCCCCGGCTGCGCGAGCAGCTTTGATGGCGATATTGAGCATGGGATGCAGGGCTTGAGACATGTTTAACCTTGGAAACCGATAAACAACCTGAGACGAATGACAGAGCGACGGTGCACTGGCGACAAACCGATCATTCACCCGATGAAAACGGGGAAGATCCAGGCAAGTCAGCGAGGCAGTCACACCGGCCAGACACAGTCCAGGCAGGGGATGGGGGCGCAGCAGTGATCAAAGAACGAGGGAGAATCGAGCATTCTACAGAAGCCGTTTGGCTTTTGCACCCCCTTTTTCAGCGATTCCGATCAAAATCAAGGGCTTATCGCGCATTCATGCCGTACATCCTGAAGTTTTCATGACATCTGCCCCGCCTCCAGCGCCTGCTGCCACGCCTGTTTCAGGCCCCGCCGATCCCACCCGTTTCATCCTGATCGGCACCAGCCACCCCGGCAATGTGGGCGCCACGGCGCGCGCCATGAAGGTCATGGGCTTTTCTGATCTGGTACTGGTACGCCCACGCTTTGAGGACGTACTGATCCAGGAAGAAACCGTGGCCCTGGCCAGCGGCGCCGCCGACATCCTCGTGCGAGCCCGCGTGGTCGACACTCTGGCTGAGGCGCTGGACGGCATCACCTATGCCATCGGCACCGCCATGACACCGCGCGACTTCGGCCCGCCCACGATCACACCACGCGATGGCCTGGGCGCTCTGGCGCGCCACGATCCGATGCACCGAGTGGGCTTCGTCTTCGGCAGCGAACGCTACGGCATGGCCAATGAAGACGTGTACCGCTGCCATGCCGTGATCAGCATCCCGACCAATCCACATTACGGCTCGCTCAACCTCTCTCAAGCCGTGCAGGTGCTGGCCTATGAGTGGCGACAAGCCCTGGGCGGCTTCCCCGTCGAGGCCCGCACGCCCGACGTTGATCTGGCCAGCGGTGCCGCCGTGCAAGGTGCGCTGGACCACTGGGAGAAAGCGCTGATTGAAGTGGGCTTTCTGGATCCGGCCGCCCCCAAGAAGCTGATGCCACGGCTGAACCAGTTGCTCAACCGCGCCGAGTTGCGCCAGGAAGAGATCCACATCCTGCGCGGCATTGCCAAGGCCATCATGGACAAGCGGCGCTGATCCGCATCAGACAAAGCACAGATACCGATGCCCTGCTCGGCCATGGTCTTTGTGACGGCCCGGTAAACTCTCAGGCCTGATTCGAAAAACGCATAAGCTCATTCTTCATGCTCTTTGCCCGACTGCGAGAAGACATCGCCTGCATCCTTGAACGCGACCCTGCGGCCCGCACCGCCTGGGAAGTGCTGACCTGTTACCCCGGTCTGCACGCCCTGGCCATGCACCGCGTCGCGCACTGGTGCTGGACGCACCAGCTCAAGTGGCTGGGGCGCTGGATCTCGCATTGGGCCCGCTTCTTCTCGGGCATCGAGATCCACCCAGGCGCCAAGGTCGGCCGCCGCGTCTTCATCGACCACGGCATGGGCGTTGTGGTGGGCGAAACCGCCGAGATCGGTGACGAGTGCACGATCTACCAGGGCGTCACCCTGGGCGGCACCTCGCTGGGCAAAGGCACCAAGCGCCACCCCACCCTGGGCCGCGGCGTGATCGTGGGCGCCAACGCGCAGGTGCTGGGCGGCTTCACCGTGGGTGATGGCGCCCGCGTGGGCTCCAATGCGGTGGTGACCAAACCTGTGCCACCAGGCGCCACCGCAGTGGGCAACCCCGCGCGCATCATCGTGGCCAAGGCCACCGTGATGGACGAGAAGCAGGCAGAACGTGAAGCGATCGCGGCGCGCATGGGCTTCTCGGCCTATGGCGTGACCGAGGGCGATGACCCGCTGTCACAAGCCCTGCGCGGCCTGATCGACAACGCCTCAGGCCATGAGCACCAGATCACCTTGCTGTGGCAGGCCATCCGCACACTCGCCAAGGACGCCCAGACCGAGGACGCCCGCTGCTGCCTGCCCACCGATGCGCAGACGCAAGAACACTTTGATGCCGAGGGGCTCAATCGACTGGTGAAATAGCCAGTTGATAAATAAATTGCGAAAGTTCTGCTTTCGCGTCACAAAGTGCCGCGCGGCTTCGTCATGAAGGTATCCCCACTTTCATACGGAGCGCGCCATGACCTGGCTCAGAGCCCTACTTTCCTCTTCACTGGCAGGCAATGGCCTGTTCATGCTGTTCGCACCTGAGCGCTGGTATCACACGATACCGACCGTGAGCCTGACCGGCCCGCTCAACCTCCACTTCATCCGGGACATCGGTTGCGCGTACGTGAGCGCTGCTGTGGCGCTGGCGTGGGGCCTGCTGCGCCCAGCCGACGCCTTGGTGTCAACGATGCTGGCCGCTCTCTTTCTCATCAGCCATGCTGGCGTGCACTTGCACGAACTCGCCGCCGGCCTGTGCGGCTGGGGTGTCTGGTGGAAGGTCTTCCCGGGCGTGACCTTGCCCGCTTTGCTAAGCAGCATGTTGGCATGGCAAAGCTTGTCCGCAAGGAGGGCCTGAAGCATGTGGATCTTCAAAACCTTCATCGGCAAGAAGCTGGACGCGTTCGCACGGCAGTTCAATTACGACATGGCTTACAGCCACCAGATACTTCAGGCAGGGCTCAAACCATTCAAGGCGTTTTCAGGCTTGTTCACCCTTGCCGGATACCGAGACCGGCACACGCCCGTCGCGCCTTGGTTGGCTGTCAAATGGGTTGCCGTGCAGAGCGAAGATTGCGGGCCTTGCCAGCAACTGATCATCAACATGGCGCGACACGAAGGCATCGCCCCACAGATGATCAAAGCCATCACGCGCGGCGACTTGAACGGCATGGGGCCAGACACTGCCCTCGCCTACCAATGGGCGCAAGCGGTCATCCACCCAGGATCGCTCATGAGCACCAGCGCTGCTGCCACCACAGCAATAGAAATCGATTCGCATGCCAAGGATCTGCGCCAACGTGTCACGGCCAAATGGGGCGAGCAAGGCCTGATATCACTGACCCTGGCCATGGCTGGTGCACGCAGCTTCCCCATGGTCAAACGCGCACTGGGCCACAATCAGCAATGCCAGATCCTTGACTACGGCGACCGGTGATCCACACCGAATCTCACATGGAAGCAACAACCGAATTCGAATCACACCGCCGTTTTTTGCGAGGCCTGGCCTACCGGATGCTGGGCTCGGTGGCTGAAGCCGAAGACGCTGTGCAGGACTGCTGGCTGCGCTGGCGCGAGGTGCCGCATGCAGACATCCTCGAGCCGCGCGCTTTTCTCGCTCAGACCCTGACCCGGCTGTGCTTCGACCGGCTGCGCGCCGCCCAAAAGCAGCGCGAGCAATACGTTGGTGTGTGGCTGCCAGAGCCCTGGCTGGATGACTCCGAGACGGCGCAAACAAGTGCCGAAGACATGCTGGCCATGGCGCAGGATCTGGAGATCGCCTTTTTGCTGGTGCTGCAAAGACTGACGCCCAGCGAGCGTGCTGTCTTCCTGCTCAACGAGGTCTTCGACTGGGACTTCGATGCCATTGCGCAGGTGCTGGACCGCAGCCCGGCGGCTTGCCGGCAACTTGCCTCGCGAGCCCGCCAGCAATTGGCTGCTTCGGTGCCGACGCCCAATGAGCAGTTCCCCCAAGCGGATCTGGCCGCACCGTTGCCGGCAGGCAAAGCCCGCAGAGGCGCCGGCGTGCCATCACCCGAGCGCGCCACCCGCATCGCCACGGCATTTGCCATGGCCTTGCAAATGGGCGATGTGCAGGCGCTGGCAGACACCCTGGCGCAAGACGTCGTGTTCATGGCCGATGGTGGAGGCAAAGTCAACTCGGTACCCAGGCCACTACAGGGTGCGAACAAGGTGGCGCAAGTGCTGGTCGGGTTTGCGCGCCTGTGGCTGCGCGAGCCCGGCGCCACACGGCCAGCATTCATCAACGGCATGCCCGGCGCCATCTTCCATGCGGCTGATGGCACCGTCGTTCAGACGCTGGCGCTGGAGATGGCCGAGGAAGGCCGGATCACAGCCATCTATGTGATGCGCAATCCTGACAAGCTCAAGCACGTACCCAAGACATGAAAGCCTCTGCGATCAAGCGATCAGATACCCACCATCCACATTGAGGCAAGTGCCCGTGGTGTAGCTGGCCGCATCGCTGGCCAGGTAGAGCGCCGCGCCGGCCATCTCCTTGGGGTCGGCCACACGGTTCAAGGGCGTGTGCGCCATCACCACCTTCAGGATGGCGTCGTTCGTGGTCAAGGCCGATGCGAACTTGGTGTCTGTCGCACCCGGCAGGATCGCGTTGACGCGCACCTTCATCGACGCGCACTCCTTGGCGAAAGCGTGCGTCATCGAGATCACGGCGGCCTTGCTGATCGAGTAGATGCCTTGCAGCATGCCCGGCACCACGCCATTGACCGACGCGATGTTGATGATGGAACCACCACCGTTCTTCGCCATCAGCTTGGAGCCGCGCGCGCACATGAAGAAGTAACCACGGATGTTCACATCAATGGTCTTCTGAAAGGCGCCCAGATCAGTATCGCTGATGTGGCCGAAGTAAGGATTGGCCGCCGCGTTGTTCACCAGGATGTCGAGGCGGCCAAACTGCTGCTCAATGGCGGCAAAGGTGGCATCGATCTGGTCCATCTCGCCCACATGGCAAGGGATCACCGAGGCTTTGCCGCCCGCTTCGCGAATGGACTGCGCCACCGCTTCGCATGGCTCAGCCTTGCGGCTGGAGATAATGACGTGGGCACCGTGCGCGGCCATCAGGCGCGCAATGGCCTCGCCGATGCCGCGGCTGGCACCGGTGACCAGGGCCACCTTGCCCGTCAGATCGAACGTATTGGGAATGCTCATGGTTTGGAATGACTTGAATGATGCGGAGAGGCGCTGACAGGCTCACAGCGACGACTGCGCAATGATGCGTTCGCAGCGTTGCCCCAGGTAGTTGGCAAAAGGCCCGAAGGTGGCGAACACCGGGTTGCGTGCATTGCCTTCCTTGAAGCGCTTGTAGATCTGCTGCACGATGCCCGCCAGGCGGAACAGGCCATAAACCTCGTAGAAATCGAAGTTCGCAACGCTCCAGCCGGTGCGCTGCGCGTAGTACTCGATCACTTCCTTGCGCGTGAGCATGCCCGGCGCATTGGTAGGCTGGCGACGCGAGCCCAGCATGAAGGGATCATCATCAGCCTGCACCCAGTAAGCCAGCGAGCTGCCCAGGTCCATCAGTGGGTCGCCCAGCGTGGCCATTTCCCAGTCCAGCACCCCGATCACGTTCATCGGATCGTTGATGTCCAGCACCACGTTGTCAAAGCGGAAGTCGTTGTGGATCAGGCAGATCGCCACCTCCTGCTTGGGCTGTTTATCGGCCAGCCACTGCATCACCGATTCGAAGTCGGACACGTCATCCGTGCGTGCGGCGCGGAAGCGCTTGCTCCAGCCCTCGATCTGACGGGCCACATAACCTTCGCCCTTGCCCAGGGTGTCGAGGCCTGCGGCCTTGGCATCGAGCATGTGCAGGTCAATCAGCTTGTCGAGCACGTTCAGGCAGAGCTGGCGTGTCCTGGGGGCATCCAGACCCAGCTCGTCGGGCAAGTTCTGGCGCGGGATCACGCCCACCAGGCGCTCCATCACATAGAAGGGCGCACCGATCACCTCGGTGTCTTCACAGATGGCGTACACATTGGGCACGGCCGGGTACACAGGCTTGAGCATCTCCATGATGCGGGCCTCGCGCACCACGTCATGTGCCGACTTGGCGATGTGGCCAAAAGGCGGGCGACGCAGGATCAGGTCGCGGTTCTCGTAGCTCAGCAGGTAGGTCAGGTTCGAAGCCCCGCCCGGGAACTGCTTGAGTTGCGGCTCGCCTTCAACCGCCAGGCCCGCTGCACGCAGGTAGGCGGTGACACGCCCCAGGTCCACCTCTTCACCGGCGCGCACCTGGCCGGCCGCGTCGATCAACTTCTCGCTCATTGCTTTTGTCTCCTTGAATACTTGCTCATTGGCTAGGCGGCCGCTCAGGCTTCACCACGTGCGGCGCGCTGCCTGGCCAGCTCGAACTTCGCCACCACCTTGCGGTGCACCTCGTCCGGGCCATCGGCCAGGCGAATGGTGCGCACGTAGGCGGCCAAGGTGCTCAGCGGCGTGTCCAGCGTGACGCCCAGCGCGCCGTGCATCTGGATGGCCGCGTCCAGCACCACCTGCGCCATATTAGGCGCAACCACCTTGATCTGCGAGATCTCGCTCATGGCGGCCTTCACCCCCACCGTGTCCATCATCCATGCAGCCTTCTGCGTGAGCAGACGGGCCTGCTCGATGGCCATGCGAGCGTTGGCAATCACGTCCACATTGCCGCCCAACTGGTTCAAAGGCTTGCCAAAGGCCACACGCGTGTCGCCACGCTCGGCCATCATCGCCAGCGCACGCTCGGCGCCACCGATGCAACGCATGCAGTGGTGAATGCGCCCTGGGCCCAGGCGGCCTTGTGCGATCTCGAAGCCACGGCCCAGACCGGCAATGATGTTCTCCTTGGGCACACGCACATTGTCGAAGGTGACCTCGCCGTGGCCAAAGGGCTCGTCATATACACCGAACGAAGGCAGCATGCGCTCGATCTTGACGCCGGGTGTGTCCAGCGGCACCAGGATCATCGAGTGGCGCTTATGGCGCTCGGCTGTTGGGTCCGTCAGGCCCATGAAGATCAGGATCTTGCAGTTGGGGTGCCCAATGCCGGAGCTGAACCACTTTCGGCCATTGAGCACGACCTCGTCGCCTTCAGGCACAGCCGTCGCTTCCATATTGGTCGCATCCGACGAGGCCACGCCGGGCTCAGTCATGCAGAAGGCAGAACGGATCTCGCCGGCCAGCAGTGGCGTCAACCAACGGTCCTGCTGCGCGGGCGAGCCGTACATGTGCAGCACTTCCATGTTGCCGGTGTCCGGGGCGTTGCAGTTGAACACCTCGGCGGCCATGGTGTTGTAGCCCATCAGTTCGGCCAACGCGGCGTATTCCACCACTTTCAGGCCGGCGCCATGGTGCGGATCCGGCAGGAACAGGTTCCACAGGCCGGCGGCCTTGGCCTTGGCCTTGAGGTCTTCCATCAGGGCAGGCTGGCGCCATTGACGCCAATCGGGCGAACCCGTCATCTGCGAGTGATACGCCTCTTCAGCCGGGATCACGTGATCGCGCATGAAGGTCTTGACGCGTTCGATGTACTCCAGGGCGCGGGGGGAATGGCCAAAGTCCATGGTCTGCTCTCTTTCTGGCTGTCGATTCAGGCGTTGAGCCTTGATGCCGCGCAGTTTAGAAATCAGCCAAGAATGAATCAAATGAATTATCTGAATCCGGATACATTCACAATATGAATCTGAACAAGATCGATCTGAACCTGTTCCTGGTGTTCGATGCCATTGTGCAAACCGGCTCGCTCACCGCTGCCGCGCGCGAGTTGCACTTGAGCCAACCCGCCGTCAGTCACGCCCTGGCCCGCCTGCGAGAAGCCCTGGGGGACCCACTGTTCACACGCCAGGGCCGGCGCATGCTGCCCACACCGTATGCGCGCGGCCTCACCGGCTCGGTCAGGCAGGCGCTGAGCACCCTGCAAGCGGGCATCAAGGGCCCACAGCAAGGCTTTGACGCCGCACGGTCTGACCGCGTCTTCACCATCGGCATGCGCGACATCCTGGAATCGCTCACCCTGCCCGGCCTGATGGCGCACATCCGCGCGCACGCGCCCGGTATCAGCGTCAACAGCATCCAGATCGAGCGGCATGACATCGCCGACGCCTTGCGCCAAGGCCGGATCGACGCGGCCGTGGACATCGCCCTGCCCGTCCCGCACGAGGTCAGCCACACACGGCTGGTACTGGACAAATTGGTGGTGGTGGCGCGGGCGGATCACCCTGTGGTCGGCGCTGGGCCCTTGCGGCTGGACACCTACCTGGCCGCCTCACACGTGCTGGTATCGGCACGCAGGCAAGGCCTGGGGCTGGAGGACTACGAATTGAGCCGCCAGGGGCTGCGCCGCCAGATCGGCTTGCGCTGCCGGCACTACTTTGCAGGGTGCCGCGTGGTCAGCCAGACCGACATGCTGCTGACCATGCCCGAGCAATACGCCCGGGTGGCCAACCAGCACTTCGACAATGCCTTACACGCCTTCCCGTTGTCAGCGGCGCAACTGGACGCGCACCTTTACTGGAACGCCTCGCAGGACGACGACCCGACCAACCTGTGGTTCCGCCAGCAGGTGATCGCAGCCGTCAAGCAGGAACTGGACGCCGTGCGGACTTCGGCCTGAAGGCATCGCACACGGCCGCGTTGGTCTCGATGTAGGGACCGCCGATCAGGTCGATACAATACGGCACGGCCGCAAAGATGCCTGGCACGATGGACTTGCCCTCGGCATCGCGCAAGCCTTCCAACGTTTCCGCAATCGACTTGGGCTGGCCAGGCAGATTCAGGATCAAGGCCTGCTTGCGGATCACGGCCGTCTGGCGCGACAGGATGGCCGTGGGCACAAAACGCAAGCTGATCTGGCGCATCTGTTCGCCAAAACCGGGCATTTCCTTGTCGGCCACGTCCAGCGTGGCTTCGGGTGTCACATCGCGCAGCGCGGGGCCAGTACCGCCCGTGGTCAGCACCAGATGGCAACCCTCCAGGTCCACCAGTTCGCGCAAGGTCTGGGCGATCAACTCGCGCTCGTCGGCGATCAGGCGCGGCACCCAGGTCACCGGATTGCGCACGGCCCTGCCCAGCCAGTCCTGCAAGGCAGGCAGGCCCTTGTCTTCGTAGACGCCAGAGCTGGCGCGGTCGCTGATGGAGACCACACCGATGCGGACCGGCTCGAAGGCAGACGCTGCTTCGCTCATCACGCGTCCTCGCCGTCGTCGTCGAGCCTATCGTCACCAGCCAAGTGCCCCGTCACCGGCACGGCGACTTGCGACTCCATCGCTTGCTTGATGTACTGGAAGATTTCGCGGTAGGCCTTGCCACTGCGCTTTTCCGGCACCAAGGCAGCATCCTTGCGGGCATTGCGGATCAGCGTGCGCAGTTGCTGCAGATCGGTGCCTGGGTAGGTTTCGACCCAGCGCTGGAGCGCATCCTTGTCGCTCTCAGCCAACAGTTCGGCGCGCCAACGCTCTGCCTGGTGCAAAGCCAAGGCATTGCGGGCATGGCCCAACTGGAAGGCCGCCACGGCTTCGCGCAGGGGTTCGGCATCCACCTCGCGCATCACCTTGCCGATGAATTGCAGCTGGCGGCGCTTGCCTTCAAAAGACTTGGTCTTCTTCCAGGCGTCCAGGGCGTCCCGCAGGCGCTCGGGCATGTCGAGGTCTTTCAGACGGCTGTCGGGCAGTTCCAGCAACTGTTTGCCCAGCGCCTGCAAGTCCGCGCTTTCGCGCTTGAGCATGCTCTTGCTGGGCTTGGTATAGCCGTACTCTGCACCGTGTGGCGCGTCGCCTTCAGGGTCAAACCCCGAGTCTTGATCAATATGGTTCGGATTCATGTCCTCGCTATGATACGGGGGCACTCTCACTGCATCCACAAAATGGCCGTCAAAACACCCAAGCTCGCTTTCAAATCCACCGCAGGCAAATCGTCATCTGAAAAAGATACTGGCTTTGCCTACACCCGCGAGCAATTCCAGCAGCTGATCGAAGACACCCTGGCCATTGCCAAAAAACTGGGTGCCACCGATTCGGCGGCTGAAGTGTCCGAAGGCGCTGGCCTGTCGGTCTCCGTGCGCAAGGGCAAGCTCGAAAACGTCGAGCGCAACCGCGACAAGAGCATCGGCGTCTCGGTCTACGTGGGGCAACGCCGCGGCAACGCCAGCACCTCCGACTTTTCGCCCCAGGCGCTGGAACAAACGGTGCGAGCCGCTTATGACATCGCCCGCTACACGGCAGAAGATCCCGCAGCAGGCCTGCCCGATGTGGAAGACCTGGCCCTGGGCCGCCACGCCAAGCGCGATCTGGACCTGTTCCACCCCTGGGCGGTTGACGCCGAGGCCGCCGCCGAACTGGCCAAACGCTGCGAAGACGCAGCTCTGAGCGTTGATCCTCGCATCACCAATTCCGAAGGTGGTGGCGTGTCGGCGCAGCAATCGCACTTCTTTGCCGGCAACAGCCGAGGTTTCCGTGGCGGCTACGCCAGCTCGCGCCACTCGCTGTCGGTCTCGCCGATTGCTGGCCGCGGCAACGACATGCAGCGCGACTTCTGGTACACCTCCGAGCGCGACGCCCGCGACATGGCCCGCCCTGAAGCCGTAGGCCGCTACGCTGCCGAGCGCGCCCTGGCCCGCCTGAAGTCCCGCAAGATCGCCACATGCGAAGTGCCCGTGCTGTTCGAAAACACCCTGGCAGCCGGCCTGCTGGGCGCTTATGTGCAAGCCACCAGCGGTGGCAGCCTGTACCGCAAGTCCACCTTCCTGCTCGACAGCCTGGGCCAGCCCGTCTTCCCCAAGCACATCAGCATCGTTGAAGACCCACACATCCTCAAGGCCAAGGGCAGCGCCCCGTTTGACGATGAAGGCGTGCTCACCCGCAAACGCACCGTGGTCAAGAACGGTGTCGTGCAAGGCTATTTCCTGAGCAGCTACTCGGCACGCAAGCTGGGCATGCGAACCACCGGCCACGCGGGCGGTTCGCAAAACCTCGTGCTGCACAGCAAGCTGACCGACCCCAAGGACAACCTCAAGGCCATGCTCAAGAAGCTGGGCACCGGCCTGTTCGTCACCGAACTCATGGGCCAGGGCGTCAACTACGTGACGGGTGACTACTCGCGCGGTGCTGCCGGCTACTGGGTTGAAAAGGGCGTGATCCAGTTCCCCGTGCACGAGATCACCATCGCCGGCCACCTGGGCGAGATGTTCAAGCAGATCGTGGCCGTGGGCGCTGATGCCTACACCTACGGCAGCAAGACCATCGGCTCGGTGCTGATCGAGAAGATGAAGATCGCCGGGCATTGATCTCGCTGGCGTGGCACCTCAGTCGTTGGAGCCACGCCACGTTCGTCCCCCTAGGACGACGACCAGCGGGTAAGCCCTGCGTGGGCCCTGGCGCTTCGGCGCGGCGGCGCTCCTAGAATCCGTGGCGTTACTCTGACGCTCAGGAGCCCCACATGCAACGCCGTTCCTTCATCAACCACGCAGGCCTGGCCGGCGTACTGGCTGCCGGTGCAGCCCCCGCCATCGTTCACGCGCAGACCACCGTGCGCTGGCGCCTGGCATCCAGCTTCCCCAAGTCGCTGGACACCATTTTTGGTGCGGCTGACGTCTTCACCAAGAAGATCGCCGAGATGTCCGGCGGCAAGTTCCAGATCTCCGTGCACGCTGGCGGCGAGCTGATGCCCGCCTTCGGCGTGGTCGATGGCGTGCAGAACGGCACCGTCGAGATGGCCCACACGGCGCCCTACTACTTCGTCGGCAAGGATGAAACCTTCGCCATCGGTTGCGCCATCCCCTTCGGCCTGAACTCGCGCCAGATGACGGCCTGGATGTACGAAGGCAACGGCCTCAAGCTGATGCGAGAGTTCTACGCCAAGTACAACATCATCAGCTTCCCAGGCGGCAACACCGGCGCCCAGATGGGCGGCTGGTTCCGCAAGCCCATCAAGTCCATCGATGACATGAAGGGCTTGAAGATGCGTATTGGCGGCTTTGCCGGCAAAGTCATTGAACGCCTGGGCGCCGTCCCCCAGAACCTGCCCGGTGGCGAGATTTACCAGGCCCTGGAAAAAGGCACGATCGACGCCGCCGAGTGGGTGGGCCCTTATGACGACCAGAAACTGGGCTTCCACAAAGTGGCGCCGCACTACCACTTCCCCGGCTGGTGGGAAGGCGGCCCGCAACTGGACTTCTTCATCAACCAGAAGGCCTACGACAGCCTGAACGCCGAGTACAAGGCCATGATCGAAGCTGCCGCCTCGCAAGCCCATGTGGAAATGCAGGCGCGCTACGACGCCCGCAATCCGCTGGCGCTCAAGCAACTGGTGGCTGCCAAGACCCAACTGGTTCAATTCCCCAAGACTGTGATGGACGCCGCCTTCAAGGCCTCGATGGACATCTACAGTGAATTGAACGAGAAGAACCCGAACTGGCGCAAGGTTTACGCCGATTACGCCAAGTTCCGCGGCGACCAGAATCTGTGGTTCCGATTCACCGAAGCCACGTTTGATCGCTATATGCAGGCCGCCAAGCTCTGAATTACGGGTAATCCATCACCAAAAAAGGGCCTTCAGGCCCTTTTTGCATGATGCTTGTCGCTGGACAATGATGTCAGGCACGGTCCGTGCTCAAGTACGGCATCGAACCGGTCGATTCACCCGGGGTCTGTTTTACCCCCGCGTCAGGAAAGCCGCCAATGAGCTTTGCCCCTCTTTCTGCCCACAGCCGCCCTCCCGTGCAACGGAGGCCGCATGGCATCCAACCGCTGCGTGCATTGCACGTGCATGCGCAATGGGGCGAACACGCTTTACAGCGCACCTGGCGCACCGCAAGCGTGATCTGTGCAACCTTCGCACTGGCTTACGCGCTGGCCTTCGTGCCACGCAGCCCTGCTCTTGGCCTGCTGCTGGTCAGCATTTGGGCGCATTTCAAGGCCAATCCCACGCTAGGTGCCCGACTGGCTGCCCACCCCATCATCGGCGCGCCCTGGCGCTGGTGGATGCACCGAGGCCAGCACCAACTGCCGCCCCAGGCACCTGACACCACCCCGCAGATGTAAACAAAAAGGCCTCCAGGTACGGAGGCCTTTTTCATTCAAGCTTGCCGCTCAACCCGAGAGCCGGGCTTTGGCGGCAGCGCTCACTTGCCGATCGCGTCCTTGACCGCCTTGGTCGGGTCGTCGTCCCCCGCCACATCCGGCGCCGGCACGTTCAACTGATCGGGCGCAGGCGTGGGCACCGCCGATGCAGCCCCGCTGGCCACCGACGCTGCCGCATCCGGTGCTGAGGTGTCCTCGATCTGCACCTCGATCTTCACATCATCGACGTTGACCTTCTGCTCCTTGTCCAGCCAATACGTGACGGACTCAGGCCAGAAGATCACCACAGCCACCAGCATCAACTGCATCAACACCCAGGGAATGGCGCCCAGGTAGATGTCCTTTGACTCGATGGGCCGCTCGATGGCCTTGTTCTTGAAGATCTGATCGGCGATGCCGCGCAGATAGAACAGCGCAAAGCCGAACGGCGGGTGCATGAAGCTGGTCTGCATGTTCACGCACAGCAGCACGCCAAACCACACCAGGTTGATGCCCAACTTGTCCGCCACGGGCGCCAGCAAGGGCACGATGATGAAGGCGATCTCAAAGAAATCCAGGAAGAAGGCCAGGAAGAACACGAAGATGTTCACCACGATCAGGAAGCCCACGGGGCCGCCCGGCAGGTTCGACAGCAGGTGCTCGATCCACTTGTTGCCATCCACGCCCTGGAACACCAGCGAAAACACGCTGGAACCCAGCAGGATGAAGATGACCATGGCCGTCACGCGCATGGTCGAATCCATGGCCTGCCAGATCAGCGAAGGCGTAAGCCGGCGATGCAGCGCAGCCAGCACCATGCCGCCAATGGCACCCAGTGCGCCCGCCTCGGTGGGCGTGGCCAGGCCCATGAACAAGGTACCCAGCACCAGGAAGATCAGCACAATGGAGGGCAGCATCCCCCACATCACCCGCTTGACCAGGGTCCAGCCGCGCTCGGTGCGCGCCTCTTCGGGCAGCGGAGGCACCCACTGAGGCCGGAAAATCGCCACGCCCAGCGTGTAGAGCAGGAAGATACCCGTCTGCATGATCGAAGGGCCAATGGCGCCGCGGTACATATCGCCCACGGAACGGCCCAGTTGATCGGCCAGCACCACCAGCACCAGCGAGGGTGGAATGAGCTGGGTGATCGTGCCTGAGGCGGCGATCACGCCCGTGGCATAGCGCATGTTGTAGCCATTGCGCATCATCACCGGCAGCGAGATCACGCCCATGGCGATCACGCTGGCTGCCACGGTCCCCGTGATGGCGCCCAGGATGGCGCCCACGATGATCACGGCAAAGCCCAGGCCACCCGGCTTACTGCCGAACAGTTGCCCCGTGCCTTCCAGCAAGTCCTCCGCCAGACCACATCGCTCCAGGATCGCGCCCATGAAGGTAAAGAAGGGAATGGACAGCAGCAACTCGTTGGACACGATGCCGAACAAGCGCAGCGGCAGGTTCGACAAGAAGGCCTCGGGAAAGAAACCCTGTGACACCGCATAGAAGCCAAAACCCAGACCCAAGCCACCCAGCGTGAACGCCACGGGAAAGCCGATCAGCATGGCAAAGACCAGCGAGCCGAACATGATCGGCGCCAAATATTGCATCTCGATCATTGCAGTGGCCTCTCGTAATGCAGATCGAGATTCGAGGTCCCGCGCAGGTATCCGACACGTTTGAACAACTCAGCCAGGCCTTGCAACGCCATCAGGCCAAAGCCCAGCGGAATGGCCAGCTTGATCGGCCAGCGGATCAGGCCCCCGGCACTCGGAGAGGTCTCACCTTGTGCATAGGCCTCGGCCACAAAAGGCCAGGCCATCCAGGCCACCGTCAAGCACAGCGGGAGCAGCACAAACAAGATGCCCAGGAGATCGATCCAGGCCTTGGTGCGCGGATGCAAGCCGCCGTAGACCACATCCACACGGACGTGCTCATTGAGCTTGAGTAACATAGGGGCACCGGCAAAAACCGCCATGCCAAAGAGATACCACTGCACCTCCAGCCAGGCGTTGGAGCCGATGTTGAAGGTATAGCGCAAGGTGGCATTGCCTGCACTGATCAGGCAGGCGGCCAGCAAGGCCCAGGACGCGAGATTGCCGCACCAACGCGACACCGCGTCCATCAAGCGGACGTAGCTTTGCATGGGAGGACAGTCTTATTGATCGAGGGCCGCAGCCTGCATGTACAGCCTGCTGGAGCGCGCACCACTGCGACAGAACATCAGCAAGGGGCGAGGCAGGGTCTTGAGCAATTCGGCGCACCGGGCGATTTCTTCAGGCGACTGGTAGCCGCCCTGCACCGGCAGATAGGCATATGCCAGGCCTGCAGCCAAGGCGGCAGGCCTGG
>NZ_SCTN01000361.1 GCF_004297345.1 Aquabacterium sp.
GCGTAACAGAGCCGCCACGTCCAGCGGTTTGGTCAAATAGGCACTGAAGCCCTTGGCCCGCGCCTCATGGATTCGATCCGGCATGGCATCCGCCGACAAGGCCACCTTGGCCACGCCCTGGATGCCCGCCTCCTTGTCAAGCAAATCTGCCAGCTCGAACCCGGACATGTCACCCAGGTGCATGTCCAGCAAGAACAGATCCGGTTTCACCTGCGTCGCCAGCGTCAAGGCTTCCGCCCCGCTACGGGCCACTTCGAGTTTCCACGTTGGCCGCAGCTCCAGAATCTGGCGCACGAGCAGCACGTTGATCTCGTTGTCCTCAGCGTACAGGATGGTGGCCTGGCGCGAGACTGGCACAAGCTCGTCCAGCGGCCCGTGATCCGATTTGGGGTCCACATCCACGGCCAACAAGCGCAAGGTAAAGGTGGTGCCCTGCCCCGCCTGACTACTGACCTGAATGGATCCGCCCATGAGCTCGACCAGGCGGTGCACGATCACCAGGCCGATGCCCGTGCCTTCAACGCCGGAGTTCTCTGCGCCCAATCGGTTGAAGGGCTCAAAGAGATGTGCGATCTGGTGCGGGTTCAGGCCCACTCCGGTATCACGGACCTCCAGCAGGATGTGCGCGTCGTCCAGCCGAACGTTGATGCGCACCTCGCCACCCGGTCGGTTGTACTTGACGGCGTTGCTCAACAGGTTGACCAGCACCTGCCTCAGGCGCACCCGATCGGCCATGACATGCACGCCCCACACGTGGCCGGATTCGGTCAAGGCCACATCGGCGCGCTGGGCCGATTCGGCCACCATGGCCTGGGCATCGCTGATCACATTGCCCAGCAAGATGGGCTCGATCGACAAGGGCATGTCACCCGCCTCGATGCGCGAGAGATCCAGCACGTCACTGATCACATCCAGCAGGTGCGCACCGGAACGCTCGATCAGCTTGACCTTGTGCTTTTGCCCCTCCACCAAGGCGGGCTGGGTGTCCATCTGCAAGAGTTGGGCGAAACCGATGACGGCGTTAAGCGGCGTGCGCAACTCATGGCTCATGCGCGACAGGAACTGCGACTTGGCTCGGCTGGCCCGCTCAGCTGTCTCGGCGGCCATGCGAGCCTCCTGGTAGAGCTTGTGCTCGGTGATATCGGCGATGTAGCCGCAACGCACCTCGTTGCCATCGGCATCGACACCCGCCACGGAATCGGCCGCGCACCAACGCAACTCGCCGGCCAGGTTGCGCACGCGAAACTCGCTGTGCAGGCGGCTGGCTTCGCCAATGGCCTCGTCACGCTGCTGGAAAAACTTGCCCAGATCTTCTGGCGGCACACGGTCATAGAGAACCCACGGCGATGCCAGCGCTTCTTCCGGCGTGGCCCCGAACAATTGGCGCACCCCTTCGCTGACGAAATCCAGCCGCCCGCCTTTGTCCGGGCCCGGACGGAACACATAGATCATGCCCGGCAGATTGTGAGACAAGGCCGTGAGCAAGGCGTTACGGTGAGCCAGCCAGGCTTCCTGCTTCTTGCGCTCGGTGATATCGGCCAGCAGGGTGTACCAGACAGTGCCCAACGCCGCGTGATCAGCCGGGCGAGACTGCACCAGGAACCAGCGCAATCCCTGATCGGCAGGCTGCACGCGGCATTCAATCTCGAACGGGTTCTTGTGCTCATTGCTGTAGGCAATGGCGGCAAACAAGGCGGCCTGATCTTCCGGGTGAACCACTTCGGTGAGGCGCTGCCCCAGCAGGTCAGCACGTTCGCGTCCCATCACCTGGCAAGCCCGCGTGTTGAGATCCTGCAACTCGCCCCTGGGGCCCAGGATCACCTGAGCAGCGGGCGATTGCTCGAAACAAGCCCGGTACACAGCATCCCCCAGACCGGACGGGTTCACCGCGGCATGAGAGGGTGGCAAGCCACTGGAGGGCAGAACCGACATGGACGCAAACAGATTGAACAACAGGCGGGCATTACAACCCAGAAACCCAGTGTGTCAAACCTGCGCCCTCCTCGGGCCTAGGGTTGCCCCTTTCTTGTGCGCAGATCCAGCGTCAGGGGATGCTCGATGCCAGGAGGCTGTGGCCGGATCGACATGGCACCAGGTGTGTGGCCCATGCGGAAAAAGCGCGCCAGGCGGCGGCTTTCAGCCTCGTAGGCGTTGACGGGGAAGGTGTCGTAATTGCGTCCGCCCGGGTGGGCCACATGGTACTGACACCCGCCAACCGAGCGTTTGAGCCAGCTGTCCACCACGTCGAAGGTCAGCGGCGCATCCACGCCGATCGTGGGATGCAGGCACGATGGCGGCTGCCAGGCGCGGTAACGCACGCCCGCCACATACTCGCCGACCCGGCCCGTGGGGTGCAAAGGCAGGATCTGGCCGTTGACAGTGACCACATGGCGGTTGCCGTTCATGCCCGTGACGCGCACTTCCACGCGCTCCAGAGACGAATCCACATAGCGCACCGTGCCGCCGGGCGAGCCCTCCTCGCCCATCACATGCCAGGGCTCCAGGGCGCTGCGCAGGGTCAGGCGCACACCCGACGATGCGATCTCGCCGATGTAAGGGAAGCGGAACTCGAAGTGCGGCGCAAACCACTCGGGCTTGAAGTCGTAGCCGGCCATCTGCAGCTCGGCCAGCACGTCGGCAAAGTCTTGTTCGGCAAAGCTGGGCAGCAGGAAGCGGTCGTGCAGGCCCGTACCCCAGCGGGTCAGGCGCTGGGCACCATGCCCCTTGTAGGGTTCCTTCCAGAACCAGGCCACCAGCGCGCGCAGCAACAACTGCTGCACCAGGCTCATCTTCGCGTGTGGCGGCATCTCGAAGGCGCGCAACTCAAGCAGGCCCAGGCGGCCGGTCGGGCCGTCGGGTGAGTAGAGCTTGTCAATGCAGAACTCGCTGCGGTGGGTATTGCCGGTCGCGTCGATCAGCAGATTGCGCAGGCTGCGGTCGATGAGCCATGGCGGGCACTGGCCCCAGATGTCCATCTGGCGCTCCAGCTCCTTGAGCGCGATCTCGGTTTCATAGACCTGGTCGTGGCGGGCCTCGTCGATGCGCGGCGCCTGGCTGGTCGGGCCGATGAACATGCCCGAGAACAGGTAGGACAGCGAGGGATGGTTGTGCCAGAAGGTCAGCAAGCTGGGCAGCAGATCGGGCCGACGCAGGAAGGGGCTGTCTGCCGGCGTGGCGCCGCCCAGCACGAAGTGGTTGCCACCGCCCGTACCGGTGTGGCGACCATCCACCATGAACTTCTCGGTGGACAGGCGCGTCTGGTGCGCCGCCTGGTAGAGGAACTCGGTGTGGTCCACCAGTTGTTCCCAGCTGGATGCCGGATGAATGTTGACTTCGATGACGCCAGGGTCAGGCGTGACCTGCAGCATCTTGAGGCGCGGATCACGAGGGGGCGGATAGCCTTCCAGCACGATGCTCATGCCCAGATCCAGGGCCGTTGATTCGACCGCAGTCAGCAGGTCCAGGTAGTCGTCCAGCACGTTCAAGGGTGGCATGAAGACATACATCACACCGCCGCCCTGCCCTTTTTCCTCAACGGCCGGGCCACTGGCGCGATCGGGATTGCGCACTTCCACGCACAAGGCCGAGCGGGTGATCCAGTTCGCCGACTCAAAGCGGGCGGGCGACTTGTTCGGATCAGTCTGGCTGGCCGTGGCAGGGCCTGAGACGCCTGCTGTCGGGTTGGCGCCCAAGGCGCCCCACTCGCCATTGACACCCTGGCCGCCCAGGCCCGTCACGGGCTGCCCTTGAACACCCACGGCGCCGCCCTGGGACATGCCACCACCCACCTGGTGCGCACCATATTGCGAACGCAAGGCTGCTGCTGAAGGCAAGGCACCGCGCGGTGCGAAGGGATCGTGCTCGTGCATATAGGGATACTCGCCCTTGCTCACCCACGGCAGCGAATCCAGCGGCAGGCGATAGCCCATGGACGAATCCCCCGGGAACAGGTACATGCGCTCATCGCGGAAGAACCAGGGGCCGGTCAACCATTTGGGGCCATTCAAGCCAAGCGACCACTCGCGCTTGAGCGGCAAGGCGTAACCGACCTCGTACGTCAAACCCTGATCGAACACGCGCCGCATGCGCACGCGCTCCAGTTCGTCGTCCAGGCGCGCATCAAAGGGGTCCACATTGATGGGCAGGCGGCGTTCGCGCCACAGGTAGTAGAAGGTGTCCTCGTAGCCGGTCTGGATGTGCGCAGAGCCCACGCCCAGCTTGTTGGCCAGGGTGTCGATGAAGAGCCTGGCATCCTCGCTGGTGTAGCGCACCGAGTGACGCTCGTCGGCAAACAGGCTGGGGTCATGCCAGCAAGGTTGGCCATCAGCACGCCAGAAGATGCTCAAGGCCCAGCGCGGCAGTTGCTCACCGGGGTACCACTTGCCCTGCCCGAAGTGCAGAAAACCGCCATCGCCATAACGCTTGCGCAGCTTGTGCACCAGTTCGGTGGCCAGGCCGCGTTTGGTCGGCCCCATGGCATCGGTGTTCCACTCCGCGCCATCGCGGTCTTCTACTGAGACAAAGGTAGGCTCACCACCCATGGTCAAGCGCACGTCGCCATCAAGTAAGTCGGCATCCACCTTCGCGCCCAAGGTGTCGATGCCTTGCCACTGCTCATCGGTATACGGCTTGGTGACGCGTGGGCTTTCGTAGATGCGCGTGATGCCCATCTTGTGATCGAAGCTGACCTCGCACTCGTCGATGGCGCCCGTCACGGGGGCAGCGCCTGTGGGCTCGGGTGTGCAGGCCACGGGGATATGGCCTTCTCCTGCCATCAAGCCCGAGGTCGGATCCAGCCCGATCCAACCGGCGCCCGGCAGGAAGACCTCGCACCAGGCATGCAGATCGGTGAAATCGACTTCGGTGCCGGACGGGCCATCGAGCGCGGCCACATCGGCCTTGAGCTGGATGAGGTAGCCCGACACGAACCGCGCAGCCAGGCCCAGATGGCGCAGCGTCTGAACCAGCAGCCAGCCGGTGTCACGGCAGGAGCCTGATTTGAGCGTCAGCGTTTCCTCCGGCGTCTGCACACCAGGCTCCATGCGGATGGTGTAGCTGATGTCCTGCTGCAAACGCTGGTTGAGGCCCACCAGGAAGTCAATGGTGCGGACCTTCTTGCGGTCCACACTGTTCACAAAGGCCTTGAAGGCGGGCGTCAGCTCGGCCTTGGCCAGGTAGGGTGCCAGGTCATGCAGGCTGGAGGCGTCATAGCTGAACGGGTAGTGCTCGGCCTCCGGCTCCAGGAAGAAGTCGAACGGGTTGTAGACCGCCATCTCGGCGACCAGGTCCACCGTGATCTTGAATTCCCTGGTCTGCTCAGGAAAGACCAACCTGGCGAGGTGGTTGGAGAAGGGATCCTGCTGCCAGTTGATGAAGTGGACAACCGGCTCCACTGTCAATGAATACGACAGGATGCGCGTGCGGCAGTGCGGTGCGGGCCGCAAGCGGATCACCTGAGGAGACAGGCTGACCAGCCGGTCATAACGGTAGTGCGTGACGTGGTTGAGGGCAACGTGGATGGACACACAGATCTCCGATTGGGACTGGCCTGCGCAGTGTGCAAGCCTCTGTGTGACAGCAGCAAGTTATGGGCCACCTTGGTGCATGGACAACCTGCTCATGGCCCCCAACGACGCGGCGCCACGCACACGAGCAACGCGATGCCTTCGATCTGCTCACGTGGCAAGGGCTCAACCTGCCCGCCCAGAACGGGCAAAACTGACAAGGTGTCCTTGCGCACCACCATCAGTTCTCGCAACAACATGCGCCCATCACGGAGGGTGAGCAGCACGATGTCTTCCGGCTCCAATTGATCCGGCCGGGGATCCAGCACCAGAAATTGCCCATCCTTGATCACAGGTGCCAGCGCGTGCCCTTTGACGGCCACGACGTCCAGCGCCCTTGTGGACTGCATGGGCCAGCACAAGATGTCGCGACCATCATCTGGTGACGGCACAAAGCGCTCAAGCAGGCCTTGCGCGTCCAGCACACGCAAGTGCGCCTTGATCGACCAGGTCGATGTAGACGGCACCACCGCATAGCCTGGCCCTGATGATTCCTGCGTACGGATCACATTGGGGCCATGCTGAGGCTGGCCCTGTCCTGTCGCCAGCCACTCAGCCTCCACGCCCAATTCGCGCGCCAAAGAGGGTGTATGCGAACTACCGCGCGCACCAGACTGGGGGTCGCACAGGTATTGAATGGACTGAGGCTTCACACCCACGGCTCGCGCCAGCTCACTTTGGTTGGTCTTGCCAGCCTTGTGCATGGCCCAAAGCAAGCGCCCTGTGTAGCTGCCCCACTCATTGGATTTTTGGTTCATGCGCAGATGCTACAAAAGTCTTTGTTAGGCATCTTGCAGAAATATCGATAATTGACTACAAATACATCTGCAGGAGGAAAACAATGTCACCCCAGGAAGCACTGAAGAAAGCCGTCCGTCTGGTCGGCTCACAAACCCGCCTTGCCAGAGAAATCGGCGGCGGGATCACGCAAGCGCACGTGTATTACTGGCTCACCCAGGCACCCGTAGTGCCAGCAGAGCATTGCCCCACGATCGAGTACATCGTCAAGCGAGAGGTGCGTTGTGAAGACCTCAACCCGCGCGTGAACTGGTGGGTCTTGCGGAACTGAACAGCCTTGTCCATCGACGCCGCGTGGACAACTTTCACAAGTTTGCGTCAGCCCCCCTCTGGACCCAACTTACCTGGCCCGCTTCCGCGTCACTCTCTCGCCGAAGCCACAACGCTCCCAACTGCCACCGTGTGTGCAGATCTTGTGATTGGCCTGGTAAATGGGGGGCTGACTTTTTATGCGCCCGAAACTCAGGCGCCCAATTCAAACCAACGGTGCTCGCCGATGGAGTACTTCATAGAACCGCTGTCCAGCAACTCCTTGAAGCCCGTGCGAATCTGGTTCTTGATGGTGTCGCGGAAAGCTTCGTTCGGCGTGTGCCCCATCATGGGAATGAAAATCAAGCCAATCCAGGTTGTGATGGAATCCTTGGTAGATACCGTCTTGACCACCTTGCCATCGCTGTTGTCCAACGCGGTCATCTCAACGGTGTAATTGTCGGTAGCCGCGCACGGGATCACGCCCATCGTCGCACCCGTTATCGCACCGGCAACAGTAGCTAGAAAGTCATTGCCGTGGTTATGCACCTTGACTTGAATTGTGTAGGCAGCACTCGCCTTTTTGCTCGGGTCAAAAGTGTAGGAGCTGAACAGCTTGGACTGCACCAGTTGCTCTTCCATGACCTCTTGAACGCGTGCGCGCGCAGGTGCCATTTCAACGCCTGGCTGGCCGGGGTTACCGCGATAGAAATTCAGATCGACATACACAGACGGCTTGTTCTGATACTGAGAAACGTCAGGCAGCTTGTCGACAACCGCAACTTCATTACCTTTGAATGAGGCACATCCGGCAGCTACAGCTACCACCACACTCACGATCGAAAACTTCGTTAATTTCTTCAATGACATATGTTCACTCACCAGATCAATAAAACAATCAGACAGGCTTCAAAACCCGAAAAGGCAACAGGCGGGCCATGATTCGCTGACTGGCAAGAGCACAAACGCCCCACACCACCCTGATTTTTCTTGCGTTTTGTAACGCCTTTATATCTCAAGGCAAGAAGCGCAACGCCCCCCGACCAAGGGAGGCAGGACATCAACGAGTTGACACGCCCGTCACGGCAAGCGTTTGCGTACCCGTCACGATCATGCGCACCATCAGCACAACCTGCTCGGTTAGCTCGGCGTACTTGTCCGAAGGCAAGTCCATGGCCGTGGCACCCATCGTAAACACCAGCCGCGTGATCGCTTTGGCGGTCAGCGCGGACTCGAACAAGCCCGTCTTGTTGGCCTCTGCCAGACGAATCAGATCCAGGCGCAACTCTTCTTCAAAAAAATTCAACTGACGATCGACCGCCTGCTTGAAGGCCGCAGAACCAACAGTGCCCTCGCGCAGCAGGATCTGAAGCAGCCGATCATCCGAGCGCAGTTGCTCCATGAAGGCCTCCACCGACCCGCGCACCACGCTGCGATCCACCGTCGCGCGCTGACGCGCCTCGCCAATGATCTGCCGCAGCGACTCACCCGCGCGATCAATCAGCGCAACCGCCAGCTCATCCATATCGCGAAACTGCCGGTAAAAGCTGTTCGGCGCGATACCCGCTTCACGCGCGACTTCGCGCAGGCTCAAGGAAGACACGCTGCGATGCGGCCCGGCCAGCTTGAGCGCGGCTTCAATGATGTCCTCACGGGAAATCACCGGTTTGCGGCCCGGGGTGGCCACCTGAACAGGGGACAGGTTCGTACTCATTGATGTCAATCAGAAGGTCAGACATCATATCGTGAGCAATTAATGCACAAGTGTATAGACAATCGTCCATACCTGCGTATACTGCGCGCAAACGACGCCTCATGTCGCGTTAACGCCCCCTGTCGAAAGCAAATGTCCGTGTCTGCCACCACCTCTACCGTCACGCCTGGCCCTGGTGCCGGCCCACTGCAAAGGCTGATTGCACCTCTGGTCGAACCGGCCATCTATGACTTTTGGGTAGGCATGGTCAACCCGGCCTGGTCCTGGTCACGCGCGCTGGCCAAGGTGGTCGAGCGCCGCGTCGAAGCGCAAGATGCCGTCACCCTTGTGCTCAAGCCCAATGCCCATTGCGGCAAGGTGCGCCCAGGTCAGCACGTCAATGTGAGCGCCGAGGTCAATGGCCGCCGCACTACGCGCAGCTACAGCATCACCAATGTGCCTGGCAAGAACGGCCTGCTGGAGATCACGGTCAAACGTGTAGAAGGCGGAAAGCTCAGCACGCACCTGTGCCGCGATCTGCGCGCTGGCGATGTGGTCGAATTGGGCACAGTTTTCGGCGAGATGACACTGCCGGCCCAGGCCAAGGGCAAATGGCTGTTCCTGGCTGCGGGCAGTGGCATCACCCCACTGATGAGCCTGACGCGTCAACAGGCCTTGCAAGGCATGCCGCTTGATCTGCTGCTGGTTTACTGGGCCAAGACACGTGCCGAGCTGTGCTTCGTGCCGGAATTGCGGGCGCTGGCAGCACGCCACCCCAACTTCAAACTACAGATCGTGCTGACACATGAGGCACAGACCCTGGCGGACGAAGCCAGTGGCCTGATCAGCGCACCGCAGCTCGCCGAACTGGTGCACGACCTGAGCGAGCGCCAGATCTATGCCTGCGGCCCTGGCGGTTTCGTGGATGCAGCCCGCTCGCTGACCAAGGATGTGGCGCGAGGCTTCCTGGCCGAAGGCTTCACGCCCTCTGCCCCAGCCATGACGGCCGACCAGACCGCCGAGCCGACCACGGTGCGCGTGCAACTGCGCAAGAGTGGCCGAGCCCTGGATCTGTCTTCAGGCACCTCCTTGCTGGTGGCGCTGGAAGAAGCCGGCATGAGCCCCGCTGCTGGTTGCCGCATCGGCATCTGCCGCACCTGCGTGTGCACCAAGCACGAAGGCACCACCCAGGACATCACCACGGGCGACCAGGATACCGAGCCCGACACCCAGGTGCGCCTGTGCGTCAGCCGCGCCTTGACCGATCTCTCGCTGGACATCTGACCGTTTGCAAGCACCATGAGCACATCACTGCACCGCACCCTGACCGCCGACGAGCTCCAGCATTTCGGCGCTGAAATCGATGCCCTGCGCGCCCGCACCGTGGCCGATCTGGGCGAGCGCGACGCGCGCTACATTCGCAACATTTTCAAGGCCGTGCGCTTCTCCGAGATCCTCGGCCGGGGCCTGCTGTTGGTGGGCGCCTTCCTGCCTGCGCCCTGGTTGACGGCTGCGTGGCTGGCTGGCGCCATCATCCTGGGCATCTCCAAGATCCTGGACAACATGGAGCTGGGCCACAACGTGATCCACGGCCAGTTCGACTGGATGGGCGACCCCAAGTTCGACGGCAACTCATTTGAGTGGGACATCGTCGGGACCAGCGACAGCTGGCGCAAGACCCACAACTTCAAGCACCACACCTACACCAACGTCCACGGCATGGACGACGACCTGGGCTACGGCGTGCTGCGCCTGTTCCCCGAGCAACCCTGGTCACCAGGCCGTCTGGGCCAGCCGCTGTACGCGATCATCTTCGCCGCCTTGTTCCAATGGGGCGTGGCCGTGCAGGACCTGCGTCTGGGTCGCTGGTTCAAGGGCCGCATCACCGGCAAGCAACTGGGCAAGCAGGCTGCGCCCACGCTGCGCAAGATGCGCCGCCAGATCATCAAGGACTACGTGATCTTCCCTCTGCTGGCCGGCCCCGGCTTCCTGACCGTGTTCACGGGCAACCTGATCGCCAACCTGATCCGCAATGTGTGGACCTACACGGTGATCTTCTGCGGCCACTTCACCACCGACGTGGAGACCTTCCCCAAGAGCGTGCTGAAGAACGAGAGCCGCGCCCACTGGTACCTGCGCCAGGTGCGTGGCTCGTCCAACCTGTCAGGCGGCTTCCTGCTCAATGTGATGACGGGCAACCTGAGCCATCAGATCGAGCACCACCTCTTCCCTGACGTGCCCGCCAACCGCTATGCCGAGATGGCTGTGCAAGTGCGAGAGATCTGCGCCCGTTATGGCCAGTACTACAACACCGGCTCGATGACCAAGCAGTTTGCGCAGGTGCTGTGGCGCATCCTGCGGCACTCCTTCCCCAGCAGCCCATCCAAGCTGGTTGATGCGGAAGCGAGCCTGCAAACCAACAAGTGACGCTGGCACCAGCCGCAGCCAAAACCCCGCCCACTGAGGCGGGGTTTGTTTTTGGCGAGCCGACGATCGGCTTCAAGCCTGCGCTGCGCCGATCAAAGCCGGATAAGGCGAATGGATCACGAACACGGGGATGCGCGACAGATAACCCGCGTAGCGCCCCTTGGCATCAAAGCGAGCACGAAAGCCCGAGCGCACGAAGAACTCGCCCAGCCGGGGCACGATGCCGCCCCCGATGTACAAGCCTCCTTGGGCTCCCAGCGACACAGCCAGGTTGGATGCGACCGTGCCCATGAACTGGCAGAAGCTGTGCAGGGCGGCCTCGCACAGCGCGCATTGCCTCGCCAACCCTCGGGCGGTGACATCAGCTGGCGTCAAAGCCTCCGCTGCGGCACCGGCCAATTGCGCATGCGCTTCGTACAGCACCACCAGACCTGAACCTGACAGCACACGCTCGGCCGACACATGGCCGAACCTCGCCCGCAGCACGGCAATCAGCTTTTCTTCGGCTTCATCGGACGCAGGCAGGGTGACGTGGCCGCCCTCCCCGGCAATCGGGGCCCATTGGCCTTGCAGATTGGGGATCAGGCCTGACACGCCCAAACCCGTTCCAGCGCCAATCAAGCCTTTGGTCATCGCGTCAAGGGCGGCCTCGCCACCGATCTGAGTCAGCTCGCCAGGTGGCAGATGAGGCAAAGCCAAAGCCAGCACGGTGAAGTCATTGAGCACGCGCAGGCAATGGAGGCCCAAGGCCTGCCGCAAGCCTTCAATCGAAAAACCCCAGGGTGCATTGAACAACTGCAGGTGATCGCCCAACACAGGCCCGGCGGCGCCCAGGCATCCTGAGCGAGGCCGCATGGCCCCTGCTTGTGCGCCCACATCTGCCAGATAGTGCTCGACCGCTTCAACCGCCCCGGCGTGGTCCCGCAAAGTCAGGTTACGGATGTGGCTGATCTCGGCATCGGGGGCCAGCTTCAAGGCCAGGCGCACATTGGTGCCACCGATGTCGCCCAGCAGCTTGGGGTAGTCAGTCGGCATGGAAGACCTCGCAAGGCACATGGCCCTGTTGCAGCGCCAGGCGAATCGGCCACTGCTCGATCGGCCCGTCTTGCAGCGCGCTTTGCAGGAGCGCCCACTTGGCCGAGCCCGTGATGTGCAGCGCCAGGCAACGAGTATCGAGCAAGGCGCGTGCAGTCAGCGTCAAGCGGGCGACAGGCACGTTGGGCAAGGCGGGCGCCGCCACGGCCATGCAACGCGGCACGGGCTCATGGCCCCGCTGCCCTGTAACACCAGCCAATGCGACAGACAACTCCGACGCATGCGGGAACAGCGATGCCGTATGGCCGTCTCCGCCCATGCCCAGCACGACCACATCCGCAGGCCAGCACAAGCCTGCCAGCTTGCGCTCGATGGCTGCCTGCCCCTGTTGCGGCGTCGCCTCAGCCTTGAACAAAGGCACCCAGCTAGCCTGGGCCGCGCGACCTTGCAACAAGTGCGCTTTCACCAACCGGGCGTTGCTGTCCGCGTGATCTTCGGGCACCCAACGCTCATCGGCCAAGGTGATGGTCACGCGCGACCAGTCCAGATCACACTGCGCGAGTGCCTCAAAAAAAGGCACCGGTGTGCTGCCACCCGATACCACCAGCAAGGCTTGCCCGCGCTCGCTCACGCCCGCACGCAGCCTTTGCGCCACAAAGTCGGCCAGACCCTGCGCCAGCAAAGCAGCGGTGGGCGCGCGATGGAAATGAATCAAAGGGGTCATCTCGCTTTTTCAATGCACCAGCATCATCAATGGGGCCATGATAATGACCTGATCGACTCATCTGGTCTGGATCCACGCGATGCCCACGCCCACCGTTCCGCCTCCTGTTCTGCATCCCGAACTGCTGGCCGTCACCGCACGCATCCACGAACGCAGCGCCTCCACCCGCCAGGCCTATCTGGCCAGGATCGATGCAGCGGGCCGCGCCGGCCCCGTGGAACGCGCCCAACTGGGTTGCACCAACCTCGCGCATGCCTATGCCGCAGCCCCCGCTGGTGACAAGATCTGGCTGCGTGCCCAGCAAGCGCCCAATATCGCCATCGTGTCGGCCTACAACGACATGCTCTCGGCGCATCAGCCGCTGCAGGCCTACCCCGAGTGGATCAAACAGGCTGCGCGCGATGTGGGTGCCACGGCCCAGTTCGCGGGCGGCGTGCCGGCCATGTGCGATGGCGTGACGCAAGGCAAGCCCGGCATGGAGCTGTCGCTGTTCTCGCGGGATGTGATTGCCATGAGCACGGCCGTGGCCCTCTCACACAATATGTTTGACGCCACCCTGTGCCTGGGCGTGTGCGACAAGATCGTGCCCGGCCTGCTGATCGGCGCCCTGAGCTTTGGCCACCTGCCCACCCTCTTCGTGCCTGCCGGGCCCATGCCCTCCGGCCTGAGCAACGACGACAAGGCAAAGGTGCGCCAGCGCTTTGCCGCCGGTGAAATCGGCCAGGACGCCCTGCTGGAAGCCGAAGAGAAGGCCTATCACGGTGCCGGCACCTGCACCTTCTATGGCACGGCCAACAGTAACCAGATGCTGATGGAGATCATGGGCCTGCACCTGCCCGGCTCGGCCTTTGTGCCACCCGGCACGCCGCTGCGCGAAGCCCTCACGCGTGAAGCCGCGCGGCGCGTGGCCCAACTCACCCGGCACAGCAACCAGTACACACCCGTCGGCCATGTGATCGACGAGCGCGCCATCGTCAACGGTCTGGTCGGCCTGCTGGCCACGGGTGGCTCGACCAACCACACGCTGCACCTGGTGGCCATCGCCCGTGCGGCCGGCATCATCATCAACTGGGATGACTTTGATGCCTTGTCTGCCGTGGTGCCACTGCTGGCGCGCGTCTATCCCAATGGCAGCGCCGATGTGAACCAGTTCCACGCTGCGGGTGGCATGGCTTTTGTGATCCGCGAATTGCTGGAAGCCGGCTTGCTGCACGCCGATGTGCAGACCGTGGCCGGCCCCGAAGGCCTGTGGCACTACACCCGCCAACCCGTTTTGCAAGATGGCCAGTTGAACTGGCAGGATGTGCCACGCGCCAGCGGCAACAGCAGCATCGTGGCGCCCCGCACGCAGCCCTTCTCGGCTGACGGCGGGCTCAAGGTCCTGCAAGGTAATCTGGGCCGTGCGGTGATCAAGGTCTCTGCGGTCAAGCCGGCCAATCGCATTGTGCAAGCACCTGCCGTGGTCTTCAACGACCAGGAAGACCTGATTGCCGCCTACAAGCGAGGCGAGCTCAACAAGGACTTCGTTGCCGTCGTGCGCTTCCAGGGCCCGCGCGCCAATGGCATGCCCGAGTTGCATTCCCTCACGCCCACGCTGGCCAACCTGCAGGATCAGGGCTTCAAGGTGGCCCTGGTCACCGATGGCCGCATGTCAGGCGCCTCGGGCAAGGTGCCAGCCGCGATCCATGTGACGCCAGAGGTGATGGCGGGCGGCCCGCTGGGCAAGGTCCGAACCGGTGATGTGATCGAGTTGAACGCCATCCAAGGCACTTTGCAGGCCCTGGTGCCTGATGCGGCATGGCGGGCGCGCAGCGTAGATCAGGCTGAACTGCGCGCCAATCGGCAAGGCAGCGGACGCGAACTCTTCGGCGGCATGCGCCGCATGGTCAGCGGCGCAGAACAAGGCGCCACCACTTTCAGCTTTGAAGACTGAGACACCTCATGCCCAATCAGAACCCCGCCATCAAACCATTCATGCGCCTGAGCCCGGTGATTCCTGTGCTGGTCGTGGATGACACGGACAAAGCCATCCCCCTCGCACGGGCATTGATTACAGGCGGCATCAAGGTGCTGGAAATCACCTTGCGCACACCGAACGCCCTGAGCGTGATCAGCGAGATCGCGCGACATGTGCCCGACGCCGTGCTGGCGGCCGGCACGGTGACCACACCCGAACAATGGGATGCAGCCGCCCGCGCAGGTGCCCGCTTTGCCGTATCACCCGGACTGACGCCGCGCATGCTGGATGCCGCCGGGCAAGCCACCATCCCCCTGTTGCCTGGCGTAGCCACGGCCAGCGAACTGATGACGGCCATGGACGCCGGCTTCGAGTGCTTCAAGTTCTTCCCGGCTCAACAGGCCGGCGGCGTGGGCATGCTCAAGGCGCTGGGTGGCCCCTTTGCGCAGGCGCTGTTCTGCCCGACAGGTGGCATCACGCCAGACACAGCGGCAGACTACCTGGCACTGCCCAATGTGGCATGCGTGGGCGGCTCCTGGCTGGCACCCGCCACCGCGATGGCGTCAGGCGACTGGCCGGCCATCACGGCCCTGGCTCAGGCCGCATCCAGGCTGCGCAAGCCGTAGGGCGCCTCACGGGCGAATCGATCATCCAGCCACAGACGCATGGCGTGGAAGACCTGCGCCTGATCCGGCTCATTGAGAATCTCGTGCGCCATGTGCGCAAAGCACTGCGACTGCACCACAGAAGACGCCTTCTGCGCAAACTGCACTGAACCCTGTGGGCTGACGATCTCATCGGAGCCGGCATACATCAGCAGCGTCGGCTTGATCCACTGCTCCGCCAATGCCCGCACATAACCGCCACCTTCAACGATGAAGCGCCCCAGACGGCCGCTGATGCGGTCATGCACCAACGGGTCCTGCTTGTAGGCTTGCACCACAGCAGGATCACGGCATATGGCCTTGGGATCGAAACCGGTGCGCACCAATAGATCCGGCAACAGGCGCGCCAGGCTGGACATCAACAGCTTTTGCCCCAGGCCCAAATTCACCTCCAGCGCAGGCGAACTCAGGATCAGGCCGTCCACGTCCGTAAAGCCAGCGGGTGATCTCGGCTCAAGCAGATCGGCCACATAGCAGGCCGCCACCAGCCCGCCCATGCTGTGTCCCATCAGCAGCAAGGGCAGTTCAGGCTGCTCGGCGCGCACAGCGGCCATCACGGCAGCCAGGTCATGCACCAGATCGTCGTCGCGGCACAGGGCGCCGCACGCGCCCTCGGATCGACCATGCCCGCGATGGTCATAGCTTTGCACCGACCAGCCCCAGCCATTGAGCTGAGCCGCCACATGCTCGTAGCGTCCGCTGTGTTCGGCGATGCCATGTGCCAGCACCACGGTGCCACGCGGCTGACTCACCAGCCATTGGCGGCGCGTCAGGCGCAGCCCGTCGCGGGTCAGGATCGTTTGATTCAACTTGCTCATCCTTTATTTCTTTCTACCGGGAACCCACGCCCTTACACAACTGCATACGCATTGACGGACGCTGGCGGCTGATCATGGTCTGTATCGATGTAAGCTGTCTTACCCGACCACGCAGTGCTTTTGCGAAGAGACGCAAACCAAGGGAAAGGCCTGATAGCCGCACGCACTGCACAGGGAAAACACGACATGACATCAGCGCGACAAGGCTGCACAGTCGCGCCGCAAAGAGAGAGGAATAAAAAATGAACACCTCATCCGCGACCAGCCGTACCGCGCCCCTGTTCAAAATGCCCCGTCATGGCTGGATGGCTGTCATGGGTGTGTTCACGGCCACGGCACTGACGACCGTACTGCTGGCCTTGGGCAACAACAACGACGACCACGCGACCGGCAACGCCAGCCAGCGCGGCAACCGCCCACTTTTTTCTGGCTGGATCAAACCGGGTACCACGGAGTTCAGCCAGGATCAAACCAACCGAGGCGCCATCTCGACACAACCGAGGTGGGTGTTAGCCACCGAGCCCAGCGTCGACGAGATCAAGGACCTGCAATCCGCGCTGATCGACCATCCAGACAAAACCCTTGAGTTGAATCGGCTGATCGACTACAGCCGCTTCCAGAAACAAGTTGCGCTGTGGAACGAACTGCAAAATGGCCCCATGAACAGCGAGCGCACCACGCTCAGCCAGCATTTGCTGGACGTGCTGCCGGCGCACTACAGCCGAGGTGAACTGATGGGGCCCCAGGCCCTGCTGATGGCACGGACGATTGTCAAAG
Organism: Aquabacterium sp.; assembly: GCF_004297345.1. Lineage (GTDB taxonomy): Bacteria > Pseudomonadota > Gammaproteobacteria > Burkholderiales > Burkholderiaceae_C > Aquabacterium. The sequence goes on from NZ_SCTN01000361.1 coordinate 16,708, forward strand.
ACTTGGAGCCCAATCCTCAACTTCAGGATGCCCGCCTGGCCGCAACAACGTCGCAACTGACCAAGCAGTCACCCGCCCTCGACCAGGATCAATCCCAGGATCAGTCGGCGGCTCAAAAGTTGGCGGCTCAACAATCCTTTGAATCGTTCGAGCAACAGCAGCGACGAATTGCGGGTGACCACGCAGGCACAGCGTCACGGCGCGAAACCAGACCGGACATCACACGCCACGCCATGCTCGACAACAACGCCAGCAGCAAGACCCCCTGAATGACATCCCAGGCTCGTGTGAGTACCCCGCGGCCATTGCCTGCCGAACAGGCCAGCCTGTGCACCGTCCATCTTGGATACCTGCTGATGCTGGTGGACTGCCTGCGCCAGGATCGGCTGGACGTGGATGCCATTTTGGGTTCAGCCTACCTGCAGGAACTGAACGCGCTCGACCCCAACACACGCCGCCCGATCGAAGAGTGGGAAGCCTTGGCTGACAAAGCCCAGGCCCATTGCGAACGCGATGTGGCACTGCTGATGGCCGAGTTCGTCAAGCCCTGGGATACCGGCCCCATCGGTTTCATCACCATGGCCAGCCGCAATCTGCGCGAAGCCGCCGAATCCCTGGCCCAGTTCTACAACCTGCTCAACGATGTTTACATCCTGCAGGCCGAATTGATCGACAACCGGTTCGACATCGCGATGGCGCCCCTCAGCGCCCATCACTCCCCCTACCTCGAACGCCTGACCCTCGCCACCATGTGCTGGCATGCGCGCTGGCTGTCGCGCCGCGCCGACCTGCGCTTTGACGCCCACTTTGCCTTCCCGCAGCCGGACGCAGCCCAACTGAGCGCTCTGCAAAAGACCTTCGGCGGCGAATTGCACTTCAACGCAGCCCGCTCCAGCCTGCGCGGGCCCGCCGAATATGAACAACTCGCCGTGTCCCGGGGCGATCACGGCGTGCAAGAGACCCTGCGGGCGCAGTTGATGGCAGAGATGGCGGCCCTGCAAGATGCGTCCGGCAGCTTCGTGCACCGGATCGAGCGCATCATCCAGCCGCGCCTTGCCAATGGCGAGATCACACTCGATGACATCGCAGCCGAAGCTGGCGTCTCGGTGCGCACGCTGCAAACGCGCCTGGAAGAGAACGGCCTGAACTTTCGCACCCTGCTCGACCGCATGCGCCACGCCCAGGTCCTGATGTACATGGGTGATCTGGATGTCAGCCTGATCGACATGGCCCACATGCTGGGTTTTGCCACGCAATCGAGCTTTCACCACGCATTCAAGCGCTGGACGGGCATGGCGCCCGGCGCCTACCGCAAGCAGCGCATCAAGGCGGGCATCAGTGCCAAAGGCCCTGTGGTTTGAGACAAGCCACCATTCACATGGAGGGAGGCCCATGCAATCCCTTACTTGGCGTGATCTGCATGTGACTTAGTCTTCAGTCACGCACCAACCTTCCTGGGTCTGACCACCCGCCCACACGAGCCAGGCTCGCTCAAACAGTTCTTCCCCGGCTGGGCCTGAGCCTGCCCGCCCGCACCTCACTTATCACAGACCCAACGATCGACACACCCGGCAAACCCGTATCGCCCTTTGTTCGAGGGCCGGTACAACGATTACCGTTAAAGGTTGCGGGACAGTGCAAAATCTCCATCTTTCGCCTTGTAACGCCATGACTGCAGATGTACCCGCCGCCGCTCCATCGGCCCTCTCCAAGCTCAAGATCGACAGAGGCACTCAGGCTTCGGCGCAAAAGAAAAAAAGCATCCTGCCCTGGGTGCTGATCGGTGCGGTGGCTGCAGCAGCCGCGGCCTATTTCCTCGTGCCACGCACGGCTGATGTCGGCACCACCTCCGTGGTGATGAGCACGCCCTCGCAGCAATATGTGCAGCTCACCGCCTCTGGCTATGTGGTGGCACAGCGCCGCTCTGCGGTCGCATCGAAAGCGTCTGGTCGCCTGATCGAGCTCAATGTGCGCGAAGGCTCGCACGTCAAGAAAGATGACCTGATCGCCCGCCTGGACGCCAGCGACATCAAAGCAGGCATCCTGGGTGCTGAAGCCGCCGTCCATCAGGCTGAAGCCAACGTCAAGCAAAGCACCGTGCAATTGATCCAGGCCCGCGCCGATCTGGCCCGCGCCCGCAGCCTCGAAGCACAAGGTTTTGTCTCGCCCCAGACGGTTGAGAACACCCTGGCCAAGAACAAGGCCGCCTTTGCCGCCGTTGCCGCCGCTGAAGCTGCCATGGAGCAGGCCAAGGCCCAGCTCAAGGCCCAGAAGGTGGCGCAGGACTACACCGAGATCCGCGCCCCCTTCGATGGCGTGGTGCTGGTCAAGAACGCCAATGTGGGCGACATCATCACGCCCATGTCCAGCGCGGCTGGCGCGCAAGGTGCAGTCGTGACCATGGCCGACATGAGCACACTGGAAGTTGAAGCCGACGTGTCCGAGGGCAATCTGTCCAAGACCAAGGTGGGCCAGCCAGTTGAAGTCACCCTGGATGCCTTGCCGATGGTGCGCTTTCGTGCCCACGTCGCCGGCATCGTCCCGACCGTGGACCGGGCCAAGGCCACTGTCATGACCAAGATCCGCTTTGACCAGCTCGATCCGCGCATCCTGCCTGAGATGAGCGCGAAGGTCAGCTTCCTGTCGCAGGACATCACGCCGTCCGACCAGGAGCCCGTGATCGCCGTGGCCAACAACGCCCTGGTCACGCGTGACAACGGCAACGTCGTCTTCAGGATCAAGAGCGTGGAAGGCGGCGCCAATACCGTTGAGGAAGTGCCGGTCAAAGCCTTGCGCAAGCTGGGTGACCTGCGCGAGATCAGCGGCGGCGTGAAGGCCGGCGAGAAGCTGGTGGCCACACCGCCGGCCTCACTGCGCAATGGCGCTCGCGTCAACCTCGGCACCCCCTGAACCAGCCCGCACAGATCATGAGTGAGAACGCCGCCGTGCGCGAGCCCGTCATCCGCATCGAACACCTGAGCAAGACCTACACACGGGGCGGCCAGCCCATTCCCGTGCTGATGGACATCAATCTGGAAGTCGAACGCGCCGAGTTCGTCTCCCTGATGGGGCCGTCTGGTTCCGGCAAGAGCACCTTGCTCAACCTGATTGCCGGCATCGACCAGCCCAGCTCGGGTCGCATCCTGATCAATGGCGTCGACATCGCCACGCTGGACGAAAGCGCCCTGGCGGACTGGCGAGCGGCCAATGTGGGCTTCATCTTTCAGTTCTACAACCTCATGCCCGTGCTCACGGCGTATGAAAACGTCGAACTGCCCCTGCTGCTCACCAACCTGAGCCGCCGCCAGCGCAAGGAGCATGTCGAGGCCTGCCTGGCCATGGTGGGCCTGAGCGAGCGCATGGACCACTACCCCAACGAGCTGTCCGGCGGCCAACAGCAGCGCGTGGCCATTGCGCGCGCCCTGGTGACCGACCCCACGTTGATCGTGGCCGACGAACCCACCGGCGACCTGGACCGCGCCACCGGCGAAGAAGTGCTCAAGCTGATGGATGAGCTGCATCGCGATCTGGGCAAGACCATCGTGATGGTGACCCACGACCCCAAGGCCGCGTCCCGCGCCAGCCGCATGATCCACCTGGAAAAGGGCGTGCTGGTGGCCGATCCCGGCCCCGATGGCCACTGAGCACAGGCGCGCAGGTAGTACATGTTTCTCTTCAAGCTTCTACTGAAGAACGCGTTCAGGCACAAGCTGCGCACCCTGTTGACGATGGTGGGCCTGGTCGTGGCCATCAGCGCCTTCGGCTTGCTCAGAACAATTGTGGACGCCTGGTATGCCGGCGTGGATGGCACCTCCAACACGCGGCTGATCACCCGCAGTGCGATCTCTTTGGGCTCCCCCCTGCCCGTGTACTACGCTGACCGTATCAAGAAAATTGACGGCGTCGCGGGCGTGACTTGGATGAACTGGTTTGGCGGGGTTTACATCGACCGTCGCAACTTCTTCGCGCGCATGGCCATTGAGCCCAAGAGCTACTTCGCCATGTTCCCCGAGTTCAACGTCAGCGAAGACCAGATGGCGGCCTTCATGGCGGACAGGCAAGGCGTGATTCTGGGCCGCAAGACGGCGCAACGGTTTGGCTGGCAAGTGGGCGACACCATTCCTTTGAGCGGCACCATCTACCCTGGCAACTGGACCTTCAACATCCGCGGCATCTACACCGTCAAGGATCCGCGCTTTGACGAAACATTGATGCTCATGCACTGGAGCCTGCTGGACGAAAGCGTGCGCAAACGCCTGGGCTCCAACGCCGCCAACCAGGTTGGCCTGGTGATGGTCAACATCAAGGATCCCAATCGCGCATCAGCCATCTCGCAAGAA
>NZ_SCTN01000362.1 GCF_004297345.1 Aquabacterium sp.
GAAAGAAAACTTGCTGCACGCCATGATCACAGGGCGTAAAAGATTCTGAAACGCAAGGCCCTGTCTCTCGTCAGGTGAGGCTCAAAAAGGCACCGGGCAACGCAATGCCAGGTCAACCCCCGTTACCGGATGGGGCAAGGTGATCTCGCTGGCATGCAGCATCAACCGGGGCCAGGCGGACTGCAGCGCCTCGTCGCCATACAAGGGATCACCCACGATGGGATGCCCGCTGGCCAGCATGTGCACCCGCAACTGGTGGGAACGCCCGGTCACGGGCTCCAGCGACACACGCGTCTGCCAGAGTTGCGCATCACGGGAATCGACACTGAAGCGCGTCAGAGAAGGTTTGCCTCGCTCGTGGCAGACCATCTGTTTGGGCCGGTGAGGCCAGTCGGTGATCAAAGGCAAGTTCACCTCGCCCGCATCCTGGCTCATCAAACCATGCACCAGCGCCACATAGCGCTTGCTCACCCGTCGGTCCTGAAACAGCATGCTCAAGCGCCGCTGCATGTCCTCGCCGCGCGCCAGCACCAGCAGGCCTGAAGTGGCCATGTCCAGACGGTGCACGATCAGGGCATCACTGAAGTCCAGCATCACCCGGCTGACCATGCAGTCCTCGCGCCCATCCCCTCTGCCCGGCACAGACAGCAAGCCGGACGGCTTGTTGACCACGACCATGGCCTCATCGTGATAAATCACGTCCAGGCCCTCGTCAGGCGGTGGGCTGTAAATCACATCAGGCGTGGCAGACGGGAGGCCTGATCCGGACAAGGGACGCATAAATCACTCAACAGTCAAGAAATGCGGCCGAAAAGACGAACTGATTCCGCCCTGCGCAATGGGAGAATCCGGCCAGAATCGGCCAAGTCTAATCGCCTTGTTGCGCGTCCCGGAGTTCGTCACATGCGTCTCAACCTGCCCGTCACGGGGCAAGAGTATGACTACCCTGAGCAGGAGATGCTGGTGTCCATGACGGACCGCCAGGGGGTCATTACGCACTGCAACGCCGCCTTCATACGCGTCAGCGGCTACACGCAAGACGAGCTGATCGGCCAGCCGCACAACCTGATCCGCCACCCGGACATGCCTCATGAGGCCTTCAAGGACATGTGGCACACGATTGGCTTTGGTCGTTCCTGGACGGCCATCGTCAAGAACCGCCGCAAGAACGGCGATCACTATTGGGTACAGGCCCATGTGACGCCCTTGATGAGCCGTGGCAAGCCCATTGGCTACCTGTCGGTGCGGACCAAGCCAACGCGCGAACAGATCACGGGTGCGGCCGCGCTGTATCAAAAGCTGATTGAAGAGCGCAAGCTGGCCCAGCCCACCTTCAAGTTGCACGCTGGGCGGGTGCGCTATTTCGGCTTGCGTGACGTATTCGGCAAATTTGGCCGGGTGCACCTGACGGGGCGCGTGGCCGTGGCCATGGCGGTGATCCTGCCCTTGATGCTGCTGCCATCCTGGTTGGGTCTGCCTCCACGCCTCTTGCCCTGGGTTCAACTTGGTCTGGGCGCCCTGTTGTCTGCGGCCATGGTCAAGCTGCTGGATGTGACGGTCACGCAACCGCTCAACGAAGCCATCCGCTTCATCAACAACATGTCGGCAGGCGACCTGACCCAGGACATCTGGTCAGACAGAACCGATCAGGTGGGCATGCTGATGCGCGGATTGCGCCAGGCCAACCTGAACACCCGCGCCTTCGTCAACGATGTGCGCTGCGAAACAGATGGCATCCAGCAAGCGATTGCCAACATCGCGGCGGGCAACAACAACCTCTCCACCCGCACAGACACGCAGGCAGGCAGCCTGGAGCGCACAACTGCGGCCATGTCCATGCTGACCAGTAACGTGAAGCAGACAGCCGATACCGCGCGCGAAGTGGCCCAGGTCAGTGAAGAGACCACCGCCGTCGCCGAACAAGGCGGCGAAGCGGTCGGCCAGGTGATCGAAGCCATGCAAGGCATTCAAGGCTCATCGCAACGAATGACCGAGATCACGCAGTTGATCGAAAGCATCGCGTTCCAGACCAACATCCTGGCGCTCAATGCCGCGGTGGAAGCCGCCCGCGCTGGTGAGCAAGGCCGAGGCTTTGCGGTCGTGGCCTCAGAAGTGCGTTCGCTGGCACGCCGCAGCTCGCAAGCCGCCAAAGAAATCCGTGATCTGATCAGCAACTCGGTTGAGCAGGTAGGCGATGGCACACGCCAGGTGGAAGCAGCCGGCGAGACCATCAACCGGGTGGTTCATGCCGTGGCACAGGTCACGCAACTGATCCATGGGATCACGGTGGCCACGGCCGAGCAATCGGACGACATCGCCAGCGTGAACCAGTCCATCGGGCAGATCGACAGCGCCACGCAGCAAAACGCCAGCCTGGTGGAAGAAGCTGCCGCAGCAGCCGAATCCTTGCAGCGTCAGGCTCAGACGCTGGTGCGTGCCTCGCAGGTGTTCCGCGTCAACTGAGCCCCAACAGGGCCAGGGCCCGCGCGTCAAGCGCTGACGATGGACTTCGCTGCCCGCGCAGCGTAACGCCGGGCCATCACCGCACAGACAAACAACTGCAGCTGGTGATACAGCATGATGGGCAGGATCAGCACGCCCATCGCCGCACTGCCGCCGAACAGCAGTTTGGCCATGGGCATGCCCGAGGCCAGCGTCTTCTTGGAGCCGCAGAACACGGCCACGATTTCATCTTCCACCTCGAAGCCCATGGCCCGGGCCATGCGCCGCGTGACCCATAGCATGGGCGCCAGGAAGAGCGCCGCTCCCAGAATGGCCTGCGCCAGCAGCAAAGGGCCATGGCGCGTCCACAGGCCATCGGCCACGGAATCACTGAAGGCCGACCACACCAGCAACACGATCACCGCACGGTCAAAGATATTCGTGATCGGCTTGATGCGCGCAAACCAGCTCAACAACAGCGGGCGCAGCAGATGCCCGGCCACAAAAGGCAGCAAGAGCATCTGCGCGACCTTGGCCATCGTATGCCCCACATCCAGATCATGCCCCTGCCCTTGCATGACCACGCTGACCAGCAGCGGCGTGAGGAACACGCCCAGCAAGGTCGATAGGGTGGCATTGAGCACAGCCGCTGCCACATGCCCGCGAGCCAAGGCCGTCATGGCCACGGACGATGACACGGTGGATGGCAACACGGCCAGATAGAAAAAGCCCATCAGCAGATCGTGCGGCACCCAACGCCCGAGCAACATGGACAAAGCCCCCCACCACAGGGGAAACAGCACATAGGTGCTGGCCTGCACCAGCACGTGCAGCTTCCAGCGTGTCGCACCCGTCTTGAGGCTGTCCGTTGAGAGGCCCATGCCATGCAGGAAGAACAACAGGAAGACACCCACATCGGTGACCCGCCCCAAGTGCAAGACCCCTTCGCTACGACCCCATTGCGGGGCGACAGAGGCCAGCAAGACGGCCCCGACCATGGCGATCAGAAACCAGTCGGCCGCGCCAGACTGTCGACGTAGCCCTCGAGGGGACGACTGTGGATTGAACTGCTTGCTGAACACGGGAGCTGATCCTGCTTGGGTAACGTGGCCACTTGAGCGGCATATTGTCGCCTCAGCGCGCCAACTGCCAAAATGAGCTTTCCTCAGAAACAAGCCCATTTCAGACGGAGCAATCTACATGGCCAAAGCCCCCCAGCCTTCGCACGCCTTTGCACAGACCCTGAAATCGTTCAAGACAGCCTCGGGCAAATCGCTCAAGCTGTTCTCCCTGCCGGAACTGGCCAGGCTGCATCCCAACATCCACAAGCTGCCGGTATCGATCCGCATCGTGCTGGAGTCGGTGCTGCGCAATTGCGACGGCCAGAAGGTCACGGCCGAGCACGTGGCCCAGCTCGCCAACTGGCAACCCAAGGCCGAGCGCACGGACGAGATCCCCTTCGTGGTCGCCCGCGTGGTGCTGCAGGACTTCACAGGCGTGCCCCTGCTGGCCGATCTGGCGGCCATGCGCAACGTGGCCCAGGCCCAGGGCAAGGACCCCAAGCGCATCGAGCCCCTGGTGCCCGTTGACCTGGTGGTGGACCACTCCGTGATGATCGACCACTACGGCAACAAGAAGGCGCTGGACCTCAACATGACGATCGAGTTCGAGCGCAATGCCGAACGCTACGAGTTCATGAAATGGGGCATGCAGGCCTTTGACACCTTTGGCGTGGTGCCGCCGGGCTTCGGCATCGTGCACCAGGTGAACCTCGAATACCTTGCGCGCGGCGTGCACCAGACCAAGGATGGCGTGGCCTACCCCGATACCTTGGTCGGCACCGACAGCCACACCACCATGATCAACGGCATCGGCGTGGTGGGCTGGGGCGTGGGCGGCATCGAAGCCGAAGCCGGCATGCTGGGCCAACCCGTCTACTTCCTGACGCCCGATGTGGTGGGCATGGAGTTGACCGGCCGTTTGCGCGAAGGCGTCACCGCCACCGACCTGGTGCTGACCATCACCGAGATCCTGCGCAAGCAGAAGGTGGTGGGCAAGTTCGTCGAGTTCTATGGCGAGGGTACCGCCTCGCTCGCCCTGCCCGATCGGGCCACAATCGCCAACATGGCCCCTGAATACGGCGCCACCATGGGCTTCTTCCCGGTTGATGACAAGACGATCGACTACTTCAAAGGCACCGGCCGCAGCAAGGCCGAGATCGAAGCCTTCGAGGCCTACTTCAGGGCGCAGGGGCTGTTTGGCGTGCCCGGCAGCAAAGGTGCCTCTTCATCCAACGGCGTGATCAACTACTCCAGTGTCGTCAAGCTGGATCTGGGCACCGTGGCGCCATCGCTGGCCGGCCCCAAGCGCCCGCAGGATCGCATCGAGATCGGTGCCTTGAGCCGCACCTTCGCGGATTTGTTTGCCAAGCCCACAGCTGACAACGGCTTCAACCAGCCCGCAGACAAGCTCGACCAGGTCTTCAAGACCAGCAACGGCGTTGACATCCGCAACGGCGACGTGCTGATTGCCGCCATAACCTCCTGCACCAACACCTCCAACCCAGGTGTGCTGCTGGCTGCAGGCTTGCTGGCCAGGAAGGCGGTGGAGGCTGGTCTGAAGGTCAAGCCGCACGTGAAGACCTCACTGGCGCCGGGTTCGCGCATCGTCACCGAATACCTGGAGAAGGCCGGCTTGCTGCCCTATCTGGAAAAGCTGGGCTTCAATGTCGCGGCCTATGGCTGTACCACCTGCATCGGCAATGCCGGCGATCTGACACCGGAGATCAACGAAGCCATCACCAGCAATGATCTGGTCTGCGCGGCCGTGCTGTCGGGCAACCGCAATTTTGAAGCGCGCATCCACCCGAACCTGAAGGCCAACTTCCTGGCCAGCCCGCCACTGGTGGTGGCCTACGCCATTGCCGGCAACGTGACGCGCGACCTGATGACCGAGCCGGTTGGCAAAGGCAAGGGTGGCCGGGACATCTACCTGGGCGACATCTGGCCGACCAGCGACGAGATCTACCAACTCATGAAGTACGCCATGGACGGCAAGGCCTTCAAGGCCAACTATGAGAAGGTCAAGAGCCAGCCCGGCAAGCTGTGGAAAAAGATCAAGGGTCAATATGCAAACGACGGAGGCCAGGTCTACAACTGGCCCCTGAGCACCTACATCGCTCGCCCGCCGTTCTTCGACCAGTTCGAAACCACGCCCAAGCTCGCCAGGCTCGGCGTGGACAAGGCCCGCATCATGGCCCTGTTCGGCGACTCGATCACCACCGACCACATCTCGCCCGCCGGCGCGATCAAGGAAGCCTCGCCTGCCGGCCAGTATCTGATGGCGCACGGCGTGAGCAAGGCCGATTTCAACAGCTATGGCTCACGCCGCGGCAACCATGAGGTGATGATGCGCGGCACCTTTGCCAACGTGCGCATCAAGAACCTGATGCTGCCGGCCAATGCCGATGGCAGCCGCGAAGAAGGTGGCCTGACGCTGGTGCAACCGGGTGGGCAGAAGACCTTCATCTACGATGCGGCCATGCAGTACATCGCCGAGAGCACGCCGACGGTCATCTTCGGCGGTGAGGAGTACGGTACGGGCTCCAGCCGTGATTGGGCGGCCAAGGGCACGCAGTTGCTGGGCATCAAGGCTGTGGTGGCGCGCAGCTTCGAGCGCATCCACCGATCCAATCTGGTCGGCATGGGTGTGCTGCCATTGCAGTTCAAGGGTGAGGACTCGTGGCAATCGCTCGGGCTCAAGGGTGATGAGCTGATCAGCATCGACCTGGGGAAGGAACTCAAGCCACAAGCCGATGCGAAGCTCGTCATCGAGCGCAGCGATGGCAGCCAGACAGCCGTCACCGTGCTGCTGCGCATCGACACCCCGATCGAGGTGAGCTACTACCAGCACGGCGGCATCCTGCCGTTTGTGCTCAGGCAACTGCTCGCGGCCTGACGCGTCGTCAACTGCCTCGCTGCAAGCGGCGTAAAGCCGCTGGCACGAAGTAATCGCGTCGCATCTGCCCCGGGTGGGCAATGAACAGCGGCCCCCACGATGGGTTGGCGTCGTGCAGCCCATTGAGCGCCTTGATCAGGTTGGCCTGCAAGGTGCCCAGGTTCTGCCCGGAGGCCAGGGCTTCCATGACGGCCGCCGACACCAGATGCGCCGCGTACAGCTTCTTGCCACCGGGCGTGGGCGGCAGCGGCGTGCCGTCGCGCAAGGGCGCACGCATGGCCTGCACGATGGCCTCATCCGAATCGGCCCAGCCCTGGATGTCGCCCAGCGCATGGTTCTCCAGCGCCTTGGCCTTGCCCTTGACCAAAGTCTTGGCGACGATGCGGGCTGACTTGCGCGCCACGGCAGCCGTGATGGTCTTGCCAGCCAGCACGACGGTGCCGCAGTCCTTGTCAGTCTCGGCAGCGATCAACTTGGCCCACGCCGTGTGATCGGCAAAGCTCAGCAGGGCCACGACCTCGGCGGCCAGATAGCCGCGCACGATATCGGCTGGATGCGGATCATCGTCGTAGCCTGTGCTGCCTAGTTTCGCGGGCTGCCCGTAGGCCTTGCCCAGTCCTCGGAAATAGGCGATCAAACCAATGCCTGCAGCCGGCCCCAGGTTGAGGATACCCATCACGTCCGATGAGGTTTCATCGATGCGATCGGCCCAATAGTCGGACAGGCCTTGCCCCAGTGGAGCCAGGTTGGTGCGCAGCATCTCGGCCAGCTCGGCCTGCAAACCGTCATCCGCATGCAGGATGTCATGGCCCGCGGTTTCATGGCCCAACGCGGCCCAGGCGACCAGACCATGCTCGGCATTCGCCGGTGGCATGTTGACCACCGCCGCCTCCACGCCGAATGACGATGCGGCATCCACCGGCCAGGTATAGGGGCCGGCATCCGGGTTGCCCCACTTGGCCAGAGGCGGGATCACACCCAGGTCGGGCTGCTTGACACCACGCCGATCTTCGGCACTGAGGAAGCCATCGTACAAGTCTGAGATGAACTCCTGAAAGGCCCGTGTCGAGGCCTTGGCGAAGCCCTCGCCATGTTGCAAGATGGCCTGCCCCAGGTCCAGCATCAAGCCCGCATCGCTTTCGCGTTTGGGATCACGCTTGAGCACCTGATTGAACTTGGTCTGCCCCAGGTTCGTGATCGTCTTGATGTAGGGCTCCACGTAGTACTGCTCGTAGACCGGAGGGAACTTGCTCTGCACCGCCTTGAGCCTCTTCAAAAAAGCCGCGTGGTTGAGAGGATCGACAGGCCCAGTGCTGTTGGACACCGCAGCCAGGCAGGCGTCATCAATCACGGCCTTCATACCCGCGAGCTTGAGCGGATCGGCGGCTTTGTCTGCCTTCACGGTCTTCTTCGAGACGGTCTTCGGTGTGCTTGCCATGATGTGTTTCGGATTGACCTGCTGTTGTGGATACGGTCCAGTCTAGGCAGCGCACATGGCAGCATCTATCCCTAGATCAATACTTCGCATCATGGAACCCTTCAAGAACCTGCTCAACGCCGATGTCGTGAGCCAAACGGCCCATCACCTGCAGCGGGTGTCACCTCGCTTTGATCTGGCCACTTTCAAGAAGCAGGCCCATCAGGGGCTGAATGAGCTGGAGTTCAAAGACCGCGCCGTGCACATCTACAAGGCCTTGCATGCCAGCCTGCCCGATGACTTCGATGAGGCCACGGGCATCCTGCAAGCCAGCCTCAAACCCGTGGCTGCGCCGCTCGCCCATCATGATCCGGACAAGGAGTTGGGTGCGCTGAAGACCGACGACAGCGGTGTGGCCGGCTGGGTGCTGTGGTCTTATGGCGAGTACGTGGCCAGACATGGCCAGCAGCACCCGCATCGTGCGCTGGCTGCGCTGCATGCCTTCACCCAACGCTTCACGGCCGAGTTCGCCATTCGCCCTTTCATCGTGGCGCACCCTGAGCTGGTGTTTGCCACCCTGCATGAATGGGCGCGGGATCCAAGCGCCCACGTGCGCCGCCTGACCAGTGAAGGCAGCCGCCCTCGCCTGCCTTGGGGCTTGCGTCTGCAGGATCTGGTGCGCGATCCCTCCCCGTGTCTGCCGCTCTTGCTGCATTTGCAGGATGACCCCAGCGAGTACGTGCGCCGCAGCGTGGCCAATCACCTCAATGACATCGCCAAGGACCACCCGGACATCCTCGTGAAATGGCTGGCACAACATCTGCCGGATGCGCCACCAGCCCGCGTCAAGCTGCTCCGGCATGCATGCCGCTCACTGATCAAGAGCGGGCACCATGGGGTGATGTCGGCATGGGGTCTGGGTGAGGCGTTCCAGGGTGAGGTCATCTTGTCGCTCAAACCAAAGCGTGTGCATGCAGACGTGAGCGTGGGCAACAGCCTGACGCTGGAAGTGCACCTGAAGGCCACAGGACGGCAAGCCCAGACGCTGGAGCTGGACTACCGCATTCACCACCTCAAGGCCAACGGCGAGACTTCGCCCAAGACTTTCAAAGGCAAGCGCCTGACACTTCAACCGGGCGAAGAACTGGTCTGGCGCAAGGTCCACAGCTTCAAGCCAGTCAGCACGCGGCGCTACTACCCCGGCCCGCATGCGGTGGACATCCAGATCAACGGCCAGGTTCAGGCTCACGCCGCCTTCACCCTGTTGGCGTGAATTCGCACCATGGTATCCACCATTGGATGGCGTCCGTTTTGCTTGCAATATTGTTACCCTGACTAACAATATTACGGGTAACCACATGCGCTTCCTTCGCTCCATCCTGATTGCCGCCGTGGGGGCCATCAGCGCCCTCTCCAGCCTGAGTTCACAAGCCGCAACCAGCAGTACCACTGCCGCGACCAAGTACCCCATCGTGCTGGTGCACGGTTTCATGGGCTTCAAGGACATCCTGGGTGTGGACTACTTCTACCAGGTGCCGGACAAGCTGCGCCAGAACGGCGCCAAGGTCTATGTCGCCGCGCTGTCAGAAGTGAACTCCAGTTCCGTGCGTGGCGAGCAGTTGCTGCAGCAGATGAAGCAATGGGCTGCGGCAGATGGCGTCAAGAAATTCAACCTGATCGGCCACAGCCAGGGTGGCCCGACCAGCCGGTATGTGGCTGGCGTCGCGCCTGAACTGGTCGCCAGCGTGACCACCATGGCCGGCCCTACCGTGATGACTGACGCGCAAGCCGCCGAGAGCAACATCACCGCCTTCGTGGCCAACTATGCGTCGATGGTGCAGTTCGCCGGCTCCTTTGTGGCCTGGATCTCCGGCCATCAGAACCTGCCGCAAGACGCCAGCGCCTTGAACCTCAAAGCGGAACTGGATGACTTTGCCAAACGCTTCCCCGCAGGCCTGCCCGCCAGCTATTGCGGCCAAGGCGCCAACCTCGTCAACGGCATTTACTACTTCTCGGCCACGGGGCAAGGCGTCAAGACCAATGCCTGGGACATCTCGGATGCGGCCATGCAGCAGACCTCAGAGCCCAGTGATGGCGCCGTGATCGCCTGTGCGGCCCACCTGGGCAAGGTTATCCGCGATGACTACCCCTGGAACCACATCGACGAGATGAACCATGTCTTCGGCCTCATCGGCAAAGGCGCGCCGGATCCTGTTCAGTTCTACCTGAGCCAGGCCAACCGACTCAAGCTGCTGGGCCGTTGAACAGCGCCGGCTAACCAGGCGTCGGCAAGCTCAGGCCAGCGAAGCCAGCTTGGCTTCATCAAAGCCCACGCAGATCACCTTGCCGGCCTGCTCTACCACCGGGCGCTTGATGACACTGGCATTGGCCAGCATCAGCGCCTTGGCGCTGGCGGCATCCACCACACCAGCCTTGGTCGCGTCATCGAACTTGCGCCAGGTCGTGCCCTGGCGGTTGACCAGCACTTCCCAGCCCACGGCCTTGATCCACGCATCCAGGCGATCAGCTGGCACGCCCTGCTTCTTGTAATCGTGGAAGGTATAGGCCACGCCGTGCTCGTCCAGCCAGGTGCGGGCCTTCTTGACGGTGTTGCAGTTGGGGATGCCGTAGGCGACGACGGTGCTCATGTCTTGGTGACTCCAGATTCAACTCAGGCCGAACTGTGTCACAAGTCGGGTACCCAATAAAAAAGGAGGGCTCAAGGGCCCTCCAATCAGTCGAGGAGACTGAAGTCGCGGATAACCAGGAAAACCTGAAAAAAGATGCAGCGGGGATCAGCCCGCCACCATCGCCGATTCAAGCCCGTGTGTCACAGGCCTGCACGGGAAGCCCCGACGCCCCTTGTGGAGGCGGCAGAACATCCCGGCCCGGCACAACAAATCGTTGTAGCTTGAGCGTCGGCTTCAGAAGAAGCCCAGCTTGTTGGGGTCGTAGCTGACCAGCAGGTTCTTGGTCTGCTGATAGTGGTCCAACATCATCTTGTGCGTTTCACGCCCGATGCCCGATTCCTTGTAGCCGCCAAACGTGGCGTGAGCCGGGTAAGCGTGGTAGCAATTGGTCCATACACGGCCAGCCTGAATACCCCGGCCAAATCGGTAAGCGCGGCTGCCATCGCGTGTCCAAACACCAGCACCGAGCCCATAAGGCGTGTCATTGGCAATCTCCAGCGCTTCCTGCTCGGTCTTGAATGTGGTGACGGCCAGCACAGGGCCAAATATCTCTTCCTGGAAGATGCGCATCTTGTTGTGGCCCTTGAACAGCGTGGGCTGGATGTAATAGCCGCCACTCAACTCACCACCCAGCTCGGCCTTGTCGCCGCCGATGAGCACTTGTGCCCCTTCGGATTTGCCCACCTGCAGGTAGGACATGATCTTCTCCATCTGCATGGACGAAGCTTGCGCACCCATCATGGTGTCGGTGTCCAGCGGGCTGCCTTGCTTGATCGCGGCCACACGCTTGATCGCACGTTCGATGAAGCGGTCGTAGATCGATTCCTGAATCAGGGCGCGTGAGGGGCAGGTGCAGACCTCGCCCTGGTTGAAGGCGAACAGCACCATGCCTTCGATGGCCTTGTCCAGGAAGGCATCGTCTTCGGCCATCACGTCATCAAAGAAGATGTTGGGGCTCTTGCCACCCAGCTCCAGCGTGGCGGGGATCAGGTTGTTGGCTGCGGCCTGGGCAATGACTCGGCCGGTTGCGGTCGAACCGGTGAACGCAATCTTGGCGATGCGCTTGCTGTTGGCCAGCGGCATGCCGGCTTCACGGCCATAGCCATTGATGATGTTGAGCACGCCAGGTGGCAGCAGATCGGCGATCAGCTCGGCCAGCACCATGATGCTCACAGGCGTCGACTCAGCCGGCTTGAGCACCACGCAGTTGCCGGCGCCCAGTGCTGGGGCCAGCTTCCAGGCCGCCATCAGGATGGGGAAGTTCCAGGGGATGATCTGGCCGACCACGCCCAGCGGCTCATGGAAGTGATAAGCGATGGTGTTGCCATCGATCTCGCTGAGCGAGCCTTCCTGAGCGCGCACACAGCCCGCGAAGTAGCGGAAGTGGTCAACAGCCAGCGGGATGTCGGCGTTCAGCGTTTCGCGGATGGGCTTGCCGTTGTCGATGGTTTCGGCGTAGGCCAGCTTCTCCAGGTTCTGCTCCAGGCGATCGGCAATCTTCAGCAGGATGTTGGCCCGCTCGGTTGGCGAGGTGGCGCCCCATTTTGCTGATGCGGCATGGGCGGCGTTCAGCGCCAGTTCCACATCGGCTTCCTGAGAACGTGCGGCCTGCGTGTAGACCAGGCCATTGATGGGCGTGATCACGTCGAAATACTGGCCGCTGACCGGCGGCACGAACTTGCCATTGATGAAGTTGTCGTAGCACTTCTTGAAAGCCACGGGGGCGCCGGCTGCTCCGGGGAGGGCGTAGATCATGTCAGTCTCCTGGTTCACACACACAGATCCCCGGTTGTTGTGCGACCGGGCTCATGCCCTCTACAGCGCACGGCGTGTGCCATCTGGGGTTCGTCCGGATAAGGCACGGTCTTTGCGCCCGGTGAAAAACGCCCGCCAGACCCGGCCAGCATTGGTTTTGCCCGGCCTGGATGCCTGGTTTTCATGCGGCGTCCGAAACTGTCACCCCTGTGTCATCGCACTTGCGCCACTTGCTCACACTGTCCCGAAATGACACAGGGTGACTACGGGTGTGTCACCCCTGATGCGGGGCGATACTGCGCGGGTTGCGTCCAACCAGCACCATCGCTTCATGCCCCAACGCCTTGAACATCGCCCCTCCGCGACCGAGCTTCAACAAGCTCGCCGCTGGATGCTGGAACATGGCGAAGTCCCTCAAGGCATGGTGAGCGAATCCCTGAGCCGCTCCTGGCAGCGCAGCCACCATGCGGGCCTCAGCCCGGTGGACATGCTGCCCGATCAACCCTTGTGCAGTGCACCAGACCTCAAACAAGCCCTGGAGCGCCAACGCGAGTTTCTGGCCCACGCTCGCCCGGTCATGGAGTTCGTGTTCGACCAGATGCAAGGCAGTGGCAACCTGGTGGTCCTGTCTGATGCCGGGGGCCTGCTTTTGCACAGTCTGGGCGACACCGATTTTGTAGACCGCGCCGACCGCGTGGCCCTGCGCCCTGGCGCCCTGTGGCACGAAGCCGACCGCGGTACCAATGCCATCGGCACCGCGCTGGCTGACCAACGCCCGGTGGTGATCCATGGCGCCGAACACTATCTGGAGCGCAACAGCTTTTTGACATGTGCCGCAGCCCCGGTGCGTACCTCCGCAGGCCGGCTGCAAGGTGTGCTCGACATCTCGGGCGATCAACGCGCGCACCACCCCCACACCTTCGCCCTGGTGCGCTCGGCTGCCCGCATGATCGAAGACCGGCTCTTTCACGCGCGCCATAGCCGCGATCAGATCCTGCGCCTGCATCACCTGCCAGAAGGCCTGGGCGCCGTCGGCGAAGGCCTGGTGGCCTTGTCGGACGACGGCTGGGTGGTAGGCGCCAACGCCCTGGCACAACAATGGCTGGGCCTGGATGAAACACGCATCGGCACAGGCACGCTGGATCAGCTCACCGGGATCCAGAGCCGGCTGATGCCGCCGGGCCGCATCATGCGTCTGCACACACCGGGCGATCGCGCCCTGTTCGGCCGCATGGACCCAAGGCAACGCCCCGTGCTGAACATGGCCGCCTCGTCCGGCATGCCATCGGCAGACGTGTCACCCCTGTCCAGCAATGCGCGCCAGAACACGCCTCGCGAGACCACGCCTCGCCAGAATGCACCGACCTCCCCCCCCGATACCCCGGCGCCAGCAGACCCCCGCCTTCAGGACGCTCTGCATCGCGCTCGACGCGTTCAAGCCCAGGGCATTGCCGTGCTGGTGCAAGGTGAATCAGGCAGCGGCAAGGAGGTGTTCGCCCGTGCCTTGCATGCCGAGGGCGACCGCGCCCACAAGCCCTTCGTGGCCGTCAATTGCGCTGCGCTGCCCGAAACCCTGATCGAAGCCGAACTCTTCGGTTATGTGGGCGGCGCGTTCACGGGTGCACGCCGCGAAGGCTCGCCAGGCCGCATCCGCGAAGCCGATGGCGGCACCCTCTTCCTCGATGAGATCGGCGACATGCCCTTGTCACTGCAAGCCCGCCTGCTGCGTGTGCTGCAAGACAAGGTGGTGATGCCATTGGGCGGCAGCAAGCCACAGCCTGTTGACTTCGTGCTGGTGTGCGCCACACACCGCAAGCTGCGTGATGCCATTGCCGTCGGCACCTTCCGCGAAGACCTGTACTACCGGCTCAACGGGCTCACGGTCTCGCTGCCAGCCTTGCGCGAGCGGCAGGACTTCGACACCCTTGTGCGCCAGATGCTCGATCAGCTCTGTGCGGACATGCGGCGAGCCCCCGTGGACAGCGTCCACCCGGGCCTCATGCAGGCCATGAGCCATTACCCCTGGCCGGGCAATCTGCGCCAGTTGCACGGCTTGCTGCGCACGGTTTGCGCCCTGCTGGATCCCGATGAGCGCACCCTGGACTGGCATCACCTGCCGGAAGACATGGTGGCCGACTTGCGGGCAGCACCTTTGCATCAGCAAGAGCCTCGGCATGGGGCCCGCCACGACGCCAGCCAGACGGATACATCGGCCGCGCCAGGCCATGAGCCGCCACCTGCCACCGTGTCCATGACCCCCGGCCCCGACGCCAATCTGCGCCGCCTGTCGGATCTGGCCATCCAGCAGGTCGTGGAATCCACGCAGGGCAATATGTCCGAAGCCGCACGCCGCTTGGGTATCAGCCGCAACACGCTCTATCGCCGCATCAAGCAGATCAAGGCTTGATCAAAGGCTGGTCAGCATCAAAAAACCTCGAAGAATCAGCGCTGAATCGCAGAACCGGCCCGGCATTTGGGTAGCATCACGCCCATGATGACGAACGCCGACCCCCAAGAACTCGCCAAATTCAGCGACCTGGCCCACAAGTGGTGGGATCCTGAGAGCGAATTCCGCCCCCTGCACGAGATCAACCCCCTGCGCCTGGACTGGATCGACCAGTTCGCCGCCATCAAGGGCAAGAACGTGGTGGACGTGGGTTGCGGCGGCGGCATCCTGGCCGAATCCATGGCCCGCAAGGGCGCCAATGTTCTGGGCGTGGACCTGGCAGACAAGCCCCTGAAAGTGGCCCAGTTGCACGCCATGGAAGCGGGCATCGCCAACATCGACTACCGCAGCATCGCCGCCGAAGCACTGGCCGCCGAGCAGCCAGGCCAGTTCGACGTGGTCACCTGCATGGAAATGCTCGAGCACGTGCCCGATCCTTCGTCGATCGTGCGCGCCTGCATGGAGATGGCCCGCCCTGGTGGCTGGGTCTTCTTCTCGACCATCAACCGCAACCCCAAGGCCTACCTGTTTGCGATCCTGGGCGCCGAGTACCTGCTCAAGCTGCTGCCCAAAGGCACGCACGAGTTTGCGCGCTTCATCCGTCCCGCAGAACTGGCACGCTGGATCCGCGAGGCCCATCTCGATCTGGTGCAGTTCAAGGGCATGGAATACAACCCCATCACCCGCCGCTACTGGCTGTCGGGCGACACCAGCGTGAACTACATGGTGGCCTGCCGCAAGCCTTTGGCCTCGTGATGCGCATCGACGCCACCTTCAAGCCGGGCAGCATCCAATGGGCATGCCCACCTACTGCTGTGCTGTTCGATCTGGACGGCACACTGGCCGATACAGCGGGAGACCTGGGCGGCGCGCTCAACCACTTGCGCATCCAGCGTGGGCTGGCTCCGATGCCACTGGATGTGCTTCGTCCTTACGCTTCTGCCGGGGCACGCGGCCTGATTGGTGTCGGCCTGGACATCCATCCCGGTGACGCCGAATTCGACACACTCCGGCAAGCCTTCCTGGACGCGTACACGGCCTGCCTGGCCGACACCACGGCCCTGTTCAATGGCATGTCAGATCTGCTGTACGAGCTGAGCACACGCGGACTGAAATGGGGCGTCGTCACCAACAAACCGCACCGCTTCACCCTGCCCGTCATGGATGGCCTGGGCTTGCGAGAAGACGCCGCCGTCATCATCAGCGGCGACTCCACCGCCCACGCCAAGCCCCACCCCTTGCCCTTGCTCACGGCCTGCGAGCAGATGGGCGTGTCGCCCGCCTCTGTGCTGTATGTGGGCGATGATCTGCGCGACATCCAGGCAGCCAAGGCGGCCGGCATGCCCAGTGCCGCCGCTGCTTGGGGCTACATCGGCCACAACGGTGAGATCGAATCCTGGGATGCCGATGTGATCGTGGCGCATCCCATGGATTTGCTGATGCACTTGCGTACCTGACGCGCACCAGACCAGCGACACAGCACGCGCACAAACAAAAAGCCACCGATCAACGGTGGCTTTTTTCTTAAGCAGTCGGATGCAATCTCACGCAGAACGACCGTAGTTATCCTGGAAGCGAACGATGTCATCCTCACCCAGGTAGCTGCCCGATTGCACTTCGATGATCTCCAGCGGGATCGTGCCCGGGTTGACCAGACGGTGCACCGTGCCCAGCGGGATGTAGGTCGACTGGTTCTCTGACAGCATCAGCACCTTGTCGCCATTGGTGACCTCAGCCGTGCCGCTCACCACAATCCAGTGCTCTGCGCGGTGATGGTGCATCTGCAGGCTCAGTGAAGCCTTGGGCTTGACCATGATGCGCTTGACCTGAAAGCGCGGGCCAGAATCGATCGAGTCATACCAGCCCCAGGGGCGATGCACCCGGCGATGCAGCGTGCCCTCTGTGCGCTTGGCACTGTCCAGCGTCGCCACGACCTTCTTCACGTCCTGGCTGCAGTTGCGATCGGCCACCAGCACGGCATCCGGCGTCTCGACCACCACGACATTGTCCAGGCCCACAGCAGCCACCAAACGGCTGGTGGCGTGCACCAAGGTATTGCTGCTGTTCTGGAACAAGGCATCACCTTGGGAGGCATTGCCCTTGTCGTCGTGTTCGCTGACTTGCCAGACGGCATCCCAGGCCCCCAGATCGGACCAGCCTGCGTCCAGCGGCACCATGCGCACCACAAAGCCGCTCTCGGGCTTGGCGGGGCACTGCTCCATCACCGCATAGTCAACCGACTCAGATGGCACCGAGGCAAACTCGGCCTTGCCAGGGCGCACAAAAGTGGCATCGGTCGTGCGCACGGCAAAGGATTCAAGCGTGGCCTTGGCGATATCAGGGCGGAAGTGTTCCAGCGCGGCCAGCCAGCGCGAAGCCTTCATCACGAACATGCCGCTGTTCCAGAAATAGCCGCCATCAGCCACATAGGACTTGGCGGTTTCCAGGTTCGGCTTCTCGACGAAGGCGGCCACAGCACGCACACCGTTCGCATCGGCTTGTGCCGTGCGGATATAACCAAAACCAGTCTCTGGGCGATCAGGCGTGATGCCCAGGATCACGATGTCACCATTGGCAGCTGCTCGCACGGCCTTTTGCAGCGCTTCGGTGTACGCCGCTTCATTGGTGACTGTCTGGTCAGCCGGCGTGACCACCAGGATCGGATCAGCGCCGTCCGCAGTAGCCTGCAAGGCAGCCAGGGTCACGGCTGGTGCCGTGTTGCGACCAACAGGCTCCAGCAACAACGAGGAAGGCTCACCCTTCAACTCGCGCAACTGATCGAGCACCAGAAAGCGATGCTCCTCGTTGCCCACAACACAAGGCTTGCCGACCTCAATGTCGTCGGAACCCAGCGCCTGCAAACGCAGATGCGCCTGCTGGAACAAGCTCTGGTTGCCTTGCAGCACCAGGAACTGCTTGGGGTACAGCGCACGAGACAGTGGCCACAGGCGGGTGCCGGAACCACCAGCCATGATCACAGGAAGCAAAGCGTATTTCATACTTGAACCATAACAAATCGGTGCGCGATTTGAATCACATCACCGGAGGTTAACCCTCAAAACCATTCGGATTGGTGGATTGCCAGCGCCAGGAATCAATGCACATCTGATCAAGGCCTCTGACGGCTTTCCAACCCATCGTCTCAAACGCATGTTGTGGATCGGCATAACAGGCATCCACATCACCGGGGCGGCGCGGCGCAAAAACCAGCGGGATCTCACGATCAGCAGCCTTGCCGTACTCACGAGCCAGATCCAGGACGCTGTAGCCTTGGCCGGTACCCAGATTGACGGTCAGGGACTGTTGCTTGTCAAACAGATACCGCAGTGCCGCCACATGGCCTTCTGCCAGATCACAGACATGGATGTAATCAC
The DNA here is from genome assembly GCF_004297345.1 of Aquabacterium sp. Classification (GTDB taxonomy): domain Bacteria; phylum Pseudomonadota; class Gammaproteobacteria; order Burkholderiales; family Burkholderiaceae_C; genus Aquabacterium. The sequence continues at coordinate 18,082 of NZ_SCTN01000362.1, forward strand.
GCACACCCGTGCCATCTGGCGTGTTGTAGTCATTGCCGAAGACATTGAGATGCTGGCGCTTGCCCACGGCAACCTGCGCCACATAAGGCATGAGGTTGTTGGGCACGCCACGCGGATCTTCGCCAATCAGGCCGCTATGGTGGGCACCGACCGGGTTGAAGTACCGCAGGTAAGCCACGCGCCAGGACGGATCGCAGCGCTCCAGTTCGCGCAGCATCTCTTCGCCCAGCAGCTTGGTCTGACCATAGGGATTGGTGACGCGCAAAGGCGAGTCTTCGGTGATGGGCAACTTCTCAGGCTTGCCGTATACCGTAGCGGAAGAACTGAACACGATATGGGGCACGCCGTGGCGCTGCATCGCCTGGCACACGGCAAGCATGCCGCCGATGTTGTTCTCGAAATAATCCAGCGGGCGTTCGATGGATTCACCAACCGCCTTGAGGGCGGCAAAGTGCACCACGGCCTTGATGCCCCCGAACTGCGCCTGGCCCACGTCGAAGCAACGGTTCAGAACAGCCTGATCACGCACATCGCCTTCAACGAAAACCGGCTTGCGCCCGCCGATCTTCTCCAGTCTGTCCAGCACAAGAGGCGAGCTGTTGACAAAGCTGTCAACGCCCACCACGTCAAATCCAGCCTCTTGCAAGGCCAGCCAGGTGTGCGAACCGATGTAGCCAGTGCCGCCGGTCAACAGGATACAAGCCACGCTGTGGTTACTCCATCAATCAATGGTCAGGCTGGCCGAGCAGTCAACCGAGTGGCCGTCGTAAGCCACGCGACCTGCACCAACCGTCTGGCTGTACTTCTGATAGGAACATCCCAGATTGACACTGCGCGTGGCCGCATAGTTCAGCCCCAGCGTCGTCACGTGCGCAATACTGCTGGATTGATCAGCCGGCACACCAGTATCCGAACAAGATGGCAGATTCCCCTGGCTGTTGCACTGCATGTTGACGTTCTTGTTATCGACAGCAAAGCGCGTCAAGCCATAGTTGGTTGTCAGGGAAGTTTTGCCAGTCAACTGCGCTTTAGCCATCAAAGACAAGATCGTGTTCACGCTGTTGTTGTTGACGCTGTAGTCTTTTAAAGTCAGACCATCAGCATTGATCGTTGCCGACGACGATTTCGCACGGTCAGCACCTGTGGCTCGCTGCAGGCCTACACCATAAGTCACGATGCCAGCCGGTGTATATCGCCAGTTCAAACCGCCAGTCCAACCGTGCACAGGCTGGTCATGCGTGCTGCTGAACACGGAGGTTCGCCGAGTCAGCGTAGCATTCAAGTTGCTCAAACCCGTGACCTGCCAGTTTGCACCCACATCAGTATTGGCGTCATCAATCTGTTTGTTATACAGATTGTTAGGATAGTTCGTTCGAACCAGCCGTTGCCCGATGAAGTAATTGAACAGATCGGTGCTGTAATAGGTCAGACGCAACCCATTACTGTGCTGAGTCGATTCATTGTTCTTGTAACGATCAGCGGAGTAGCCAGTCTTGTTCGTGTCGTAGTTTGCCATCACGGCAAGCAGCCCACCTACGCCATACTGCAGGGCAATATTTCCATCCCGATAGGTTCGGATATTGCGCGACACACGATCGGTGACGTCCTGATTATTTTGGATCTCATTCAGATTCTGATTGAACGCGCCGCCAACCGCCACGCGCCAATCGCGGAGAAACTCTGACGCTACTTCGCCATTGATGTCTTTGCCATCGTTATTCAACAGATCGCCATAGTGCGCATATTTCAGCTTGGACAATTTGGCAGATCCGGTATAGGTCTGGCGGCCATAAGCCTTATCGATGCCGACCTGAAGCGCCGTGCTGTTGATGGTCTCGGCCTGGCGATTGCTGTCCCTCGAGAAATTACTGTCGCGGGTAATATCGTGAGCCAAGCTGAGATAAAGCGGCGTATCGTCCTCGCCCGCTTGTGCTGGCGCCATGGCCCCCAGAGACAGGCCGGCGGCAACGGCCAGCGCAACAGGACGCAAGGACGGACGCAAGAACATCATCTTGTTTGATTTCACGTGCACCTCAGCTGTGATCAATATGCGTTACGGTCAAAAATCATCAGGCGGATCGTGCGGATGATGATCTGCAGATCCAATCCCAAGGACCAGTTGCGCAGGTATTCCAGGTCGTATTCGACCCGAGCCTGCATCTTCTCGATGGTTTCTGTTTCGCCGCGCAAGCCGTTGACCTGGGCCCAGCCTGTGATGCCGGGGCGCACCTTGTGGCGCACCATGTAGGCCTTGATCAGGCGGCGGTATTCCTCGTTGTGCGCCACAGCGTGCGGGCGAGGCCCCACGATGCTCATGCGGCCCTGCAGCACGTTGATGAACTGCGGCAACTCATCCAGAGATGTCTTGCGGATGAACGCACCAAATGGCGTGATGCGCGAATCGCCCTTGGTGGCCTGCTTGACCACAGCGCCGTTATCTTGCGTGCGCATGGAGCGGAACTTGTAGACGATGATCTCTTCGCCGTCCAGGCCATTGCGGCGCTGCTTGAAGACCACAGGGCCCGGGGAGCTGAGCTTCACCCCGATGGACAAGGCAATCAGGATGGGCGAGATCAGCACCAGGATGATGCTGGCCAGCACGATGTCGGACACGCGTTTGACCAGGTCATTGGTCCCCGTGAAAGGTGTTTCGCAGATGCCGACAACCGGCACGCCATTCATATCCTGCAGGCGTCCCTGGATGATGCTGATGCCGAACACATCAGGCGCGAAGTAAAGGGAAGCGGTCGTGCCCTGCACGGCTTCCAGCAACTCGACGATACGCGGCTGGGAACCCAGTGGCAGCGTGATGTAGACCTCGTGCACGCCATGCGCATACACGTAGTTGGCCACGTCACGCAGGCCGCCAAGGCGCATGCTTACGGCCTCGGGCAGCACGCGGCTGTCAGTGCGGTCATCGAAGTAGCCGATGAACTCGGTACTTTGATCCGGGTTGCTTTGCAGCGCACGCGCCACCTTGCCACCCAGCGGGCCCGCACCCACCACGATCGCCTTGCGCCGCGCATTGGGCAGGGAGGAGCGATGCTTGATGATCGCCTTGCCAATCAGAACGGCAATCCATTGATACAAGGGTGTGAGCACAGCCCAGGCCAGCATCACATCGAAATCGAAGAACTGCAGGCTGTTGGTGGCGTAACCGCACAACCACAGGATGGCCAGCATGGACACCCAGGAGCTGACGATGTCTACCCCAGCTTCCAGGCGGGAATCCGTGAAACGGTTTCGCCCCGGAAAGGTGAGCGCAAACACCAACAGGCACAAGGCCATGGACGCGCGCATCACGGGCTCGTTGAAATAGGCCAACGCCCCCAGAAGGGAGGCAACGGTGATGGACGGCTCCAGAAAAGCCGCCACGAAAGATGTCACCGATTGCGGAGCGCTGAAAAACGTGCGGTTGTAATTTCGATTGTTGAACATGAATACCAGGGGCTCGCCCCAAGCCCCGGAAAGCGCCACGACGATTGCACTTTTGGCGCAATCGTCATGATCGGAGAACACGTGACGAATGAAGGACCCTCAAGCAAAAGGCCAGCGAGACATTGTGGACCAAAAAGTATGACACCTTGCCCCGGATTCCCCCCCTGTTCCCCACGAGTTTCCGGGGGGTGTCGGGGCGCACCTACAATTGGCACCATGGCACCTCACCCTCTCTCCTGGATCGGTCAACTCGCGCTGCCGAGACTGACGCTGCTGCTCAACCACATCGTGTCGAGCGAACCCGTGGCCACGGCCAAACTGCAGGCCCACACTGGGCGAACCATCGATATTCGCTGGGACTCGTCGTTCAAACCGCCTCTGCCGGCCTTCTTGAGCGGCGGCCAAAGCGGGGCTTGGCAACCAGCGCCCTGGCGATTCGTGATCACGCCAGCCGGCCTGTTTGAAGCGGTTGAGAGCACGTCAAGCGCCGTGCAAGCCGATACAAATGTCACACCTTCTGGCGGACTGATCATCACCGTCCGCCTGGCCGATCCGCTCACGATGGCTCGTCAGGCTCTGCGCGGCGAACGCCCCGAAGTCAACATCGAGGGTGACGCGGCCTTGGCGGAGGTCGCTTCCTGGATGATGAAAAACCTGCGCTGGGACGTGCAGGACGACATCGCGCGCTGGCTGGGCAACACCCCTGCTGAACTGCTGCGCGCCGTCGGGGAAAGCATCAAGCAGAACCTGCAGCGCTGGCGCCCGCAGGCCGGTGGCCGCCCCGGCGCTTCCCGCTAAAGAACGGCTGATTGCCGATGCGCGCGTTGTTTCGCCCCGCCTACATCGGCCTGATCGCACTGCGATACGGGCTGGATGGCCTTTTCCTGGACAGCCTTCGGCGTCCGGGCCTGAGCGCGCTGGCCCGCGTGCTGTCCTTCGGCCGACGGCTGAATGCCCCCCGCGGTCAGCGCCTGCGCGAAGCCCTGGAGCACCTGGGGCCCATCTTCGTCAAGTTCGGGCAGATGCTGTCTACCCGGCGAGACCTGCTCCCACCCGACATCGCCGATGAGTTGGCGCGCCTGCAAGACCGCGTCCCTCCTTTCCCCAGCGACGAATCCGTCCGCCTGGTGGAAAAGGCGCTCGGACGCCCCATCGCAGCCGTGTTCAAACAGTTTGATGCGGACCCGGTGGCCTCGGCATCTGTCGCGCAAGTGCACTTTGCCGTGCTGCACGATGGGCGTGAAGTAGCAGTCAAGGTGCTGCGCCCCGGCATGCTCAACGTCATTGACGACGACCTGGCCCTGATGCGCACACTGGCTAGCTGGGTCGAGCGGATCTGGGCCGACGGCCGACGCCTCAAGCCACGCGAGGTGGTCGCCGAGTTCGACAAATACCTGCACGACGAGCTTGATCTGGTGCGCGAGGCCGCCAATGCCGCGCAATTGCGCCGCAACATGAACGGCCTCGACCTGGTGCTCGTGCCCGAAATGATCTGGGACTACTGCACGCCCACCGTGATGGTGATGGAGCGCATGAAGGGCGTGCCCATCAGCCAGATGCAGCGGCTGCGCGAAGCTGGCGTCGACATCAAGAAACTGGCGCGTGACGGCGTCACCATCTTCTTCACCCAGGTCTTCCGCGACGGGTTCTTCCATGCCGACATGCACCCGGGCAACATCCAGGTCAGCCTGGATCCAATCAGCTTCGGGCGTTACATCGCGCTGGACTTTGGCATCATCGGCACACTCACCGAAGTCGATAAAGACTATCTCGCGCAGAACTTCGTGGCCTTCTTCCACCGCGACTACAAACGCGTGGCGGAACTGCACATCGAGAGTGGCTGGGTGCCCCCCAACACCCGCGTCGATGAGCTTGAAGGCGCCGTGCGTACCGTGTGCGAGCCCTATTTTGATCGCCCGATCAAGGAAATCTCGCTCGGCCAGGTGCTGATGCGCCTGTTCCAGATCTCGCGGCGCTTCAATGTCGAGATCCAGCCCCAGTTGGTACTGTTGCAAAAGACACTGCTGAATGTGGAGGGCCTGGGGCGCGAGCTGGATCCGGATCTGGATCTGTGGAGCACAGCCAAACCATTCCTGGAGCGCTGGATGCACGAGCAGGTTGGCGTGCGCGGCTTGTTCGAGCGCCTCAAGCGCGAGGCCCCGCGCTACGCCAAATTGCTGCCGGAATTGCCACGCCTGATCCACAAGAACCTGGAACAGGGCGACTCAGCCTTGCGCCGCGATCTTCACGCCATGCTGCAGGAGCAGCGCCGCACCAACCGGACCTTGTCGGCCATGCTGTGGATAGGCTTGGGCTTTATCTTGGGGTTGGGCGCGGCGCAACTGATGGCGCATCTATACGCCATGGGACTGATCTGACGCCACGAGGCCCCCTGCCTGAGGGGGGCGTCGCGCCGTTACACGGCCTTGCACAAAGGCCCGCCTGACTCGCACTAAACTGCGCCCCGCGCGTTTCGCGCATGGCCCTTGCTTTAGCTCATTCGTGACCTCCTCGCGCGGAAGACCGCTGACATGAACATCACATTGCTCGCGTTTGTGTTCCTCTATCTCCTCGGCACCATGGGGATCGGTATTTACGCGGGCACCCGCATCAAGGACACGGCCGACTTTGCCGTGGCGGGTCGCAGCCTGCCGCTGGCCATGGTGATCACCACCACGTTTGCCACCTGGTTCGGCGCCGAGACCGTCATGGGCATCCCAGCCAAATTCGTGCAAGGCGGCCTCAACGCTGTCGTGGAAGACCCGTTCGGCGCATCCATGTGTCTGGTGCTGGTCGGGGCCTTCTTTGCCACGCGCCTGTACAAGATGGAGCTGCTGACCATCGGTGACTTCTACCGCAGCCGCTTCGGCAAGGGCGTCGAGATCTTTTGCTCGCTGGTCATCATCCTGAGCTACCTGGGTTGGGTGGCCGCACAGATCACCGCCTTGGGCCTGGTGTTCTCGGTGTTGTCTGGTGATCAGATTTCGCCCGAATGGGGCATGGCCATCGGCACCACGCTGGTGTTGATCTATGTGCTGATCGGCGGCATGCTGGCGGTGGCCTGGACCGACTTCATCCAGATGATCGTGCTGATCGTCGGGCTGTCGCTGATCGCGATCATGGCGGGCCATCAGGCGGGCGGCGCAGGCAAAGTGCTGGAACTGGCCCAGACCAACGACTGGTTCAAGATCCTGCCGGCCGAGCACACCACGCACACCTGGATTGCCTTTGTGGGCACCGCCATCACGATGATGCTGGGTTCGATCCCGCAACAGGACGTGTTCCAGCGCGTGATGTCCGCCAAGGATGCCCAGACGGCCCAACGCGGCGCCATGATCGGCGGCTTCAGCTACCTGGCTTTTGCCTTCGTGCCCATGTTCATCGTGGCGTCTTCGCTGCTCATCATGCCGGAGCAGGCCAAGGCCTTGCTGGCCGGTGATTCGCAAAAGGTGCTGCCCACGTTGATCCTGACCCACATGCCGCTGATCGCGCAGGTGTTCTTCTTTGGCGCGCTGGTCTCGGCCATCAAATCGACGTCGTCGGCCACGCTGCTGGCGCCCTCCGTCAGTTTTGTGGAAAACATCCTGCGTAACATCCGCCCCGGCATGAGCGACCGCAAGGTGCTGCTGTCCCTGCGCATCACGATCCTGATCTTCACGGCGCTGGTGCTGACCTATGCCATCAAGATGAAGGGCACGCCGATCTATGACATGGTGTCTGCGGCCTATCAGGTGACCCTGGTTGGCGCCTTCGTGCCGCTGACCTTCGGGCTGTACTGGCGCCGCGCCACCACACAGGGCGCGATCCTGTCCATCGTGGCGGGCATTGGCACCTGGGCACCGTTTGTGGCCAATGGCGTGTTTGGCGATGCCAGCTGGAACGAGATATTCCCCGGACAACTGGCTGGCTTGCTGGCAGCCTTGGCGGGCATGGTGCTCGGCTCGCTGCTGCCGCAAGTTCTGCCTGACGCCCATGGCCGCAAGCACCACCTGGACAAGCCAACTTTGCAAGCGTGATGCCCCACGCTTGCGGGGCGTCTGACATCGACAACTTGAAACGTTCTGGCGGCGCCCCATCTAGAATGGCGTCTTTACGGGATTGCCCGAGGTTTTCACATGCCGATTTACGCCTACCGCTGCGAGTCCTGCGGCCACGCCAAGGATGTCTTGCAAAAAATGTCCGACCCGGTTCTGACCACCTGCCCTGCTTGTGGCGCCGAGTCTTTCCAGAAACAGATCACGGCCGCCGGCTTCCAGCTCAAGGGCTCGGGCTGGTACGTGACCGACTTCCGAGGTGGTTCGGGCGGCGGCACCAGCGCCCCGGCGACTGGCGCGGCAACGGCTGCTGCGGCAACTGAATCCAGCGCAGCCCCAGCCGCATCGTCAGACAGCGGCTCAAGCTCAGGTGGCGACACGGCTGCCGGCGGTTGCGGCTCGTCCTGCGCCTGCCACTGACATCTCGCCCAAACAGCCCCCCACACAAGGCACCACGTGAAGAAATACATCCTGACCGGCCTGTTGGTCTGGTTGCCCCTGGCCATCACGATCTGGGTGCTGATGCACGTGGCAGGGACGCTGGACGGCGTGTTTGGCACACTGGTCGTGGCCGCGCAGACCGTGCTGCCAGAAAGCGCACGCCCGCTGTTGCAGCAATTGCGAGAGGTACCCGGCCTGAGCGTGATCATCGTGGTCACCGCCCTGTGGCTGACCGGTGTGGCCGTGACCAATATGGCGGGCCAGTGGCTGCTCAACCAGTCGAACCGGATGTTCTCCAACATCCCCATCGTCAAGAGCATCTACACCTCGGTCAAGCAGGTGTCAGACACCCTGTTTTCCAGCAGCGGCCAGGCCTTCCGTCAGGCGGTGCTGGTGCAGTACCCGCGTGCCGGCTCGTACACGATTGCCTTTGTCACAGGCAAACCCAACGGTGAGGTGGCGGACAACCTGCCCGCCGACATGCTGACCCTGTATGTGCCCACCACGCCCAACCCGACCTCCGGCTTCATGCTGATGATGCCGCGTGCCGATGTGGTGGAGTTGCAGATGTCGGTGGACGAGGCGCTGAAATACATCATTTCCATGGGCGTCGTAGCGCCGCCAGCGGCTGCCGCGACCGGTACTTTGCCTCCGGTCACGCCAACGACCCAATCCTGAACGACAATGGAGGGTTTCGGGCCTGCGCAAAATGCGTGGGCCGCGTAGATCCTCATCTCGGAGAAAACCAACAATGCGCACCACTTACTGTGGTCTGGTCAGCGAAGCGCTGATGGGCCAGACCGTGACGCTGATGGGCTGGGCCCACCGTCGCCGCGACCACGGCGGCGTGATCTTCATCGACATGCGCGACCGTGAAGGTCTGGTGCAGGTGGTGTTCGACCCCGACCGTGCCGATTCATTCAAGATCGCCGAAGACGTGCGTGGTGAGTTCTGCCTGAAGGTGACCGGCGTCGTGCGCGCCCGCCCTGCCGGCACGGAAAACGCCGGCCTGACCAGCGGTAAGATCGAAGTGCTGGGCCACACCTTGGAAGTGCTGAACGCTTCCGTGACGCCTCCGTTCCAGATCGACGACGAGAACCTGTCGGAGACGACCCGCCTCACGCACCGCGTGCTGGACCTGCGTCGCCCCTACATGCAAAAGAACCTGATGCTGCGCTACCGCGTGGCGATGGAAGCGCGCAAGTTCCTGGACGAGCACGGCTTTGTCGACATCGAAACCCCGATGCTGACCAAGTCCACGCCCGAAGGCGCCCGCGACTACCTCGTGCCCTCGCGCGTGCACGACGGCCAGTTCTTCGCCCTGCCTCAGTCGCCCCAGCTGTTCAAGCAGCTGCTGATGGTGGCCGGCTTCGACCGCTACTACCAGATCACCAAGTGCTTCCGCGACGAAGACCTGCGTGCTGATCGCCAGCCCGAATTCACCCAGATCGATATTGAAACGAGCTTCCTGACCGAGCAGGAAATCCGTGACATGTTCGAAGGCATGATCCGCCACGTCTTCATGAAGGCGTTGAATGTGGACCTGGGCGTGTACCCCGTCATGAAGTACGCCGATGCCATGCACCGCTTCGGTTCGGACAAGCCTGACCTGCGCGTCAAGCTGGAGTTCACCGAGTTGACCGACGTGATGGCCGATGTGGACTTCAAGGTCTTCTCGACGCCTGCCACGACCAAGGGCGGCCGTGTGGTGGCCCTGTGCGTGCCCGGTGGCGGCACGATGTCGCGCGGCGAGATCGACGCCTACACCGAGTTCGTCAAGATCTACGGCGCCAAGGGCCTGGCCTGGATCAAGGTCAACGAAGTGGCCAAGGGCCGTGACGGCCTGCAGTCGCCCATCGTCAAGAACCTGCACGATGCGGCCATTGCCAAGATCCTGGAGCGCACGGGCGCCAAGGACGGCGACCTGATCTTCTTCGGCGCCGACAAGGAAAAGGTGGTCAACGACGCCATCGGTGCCCTGCGCCTGAAGGTGGGCCACTCCGAATTCGGCAAGAAGGCCGGCCTGTTCGAAGACCGCTGGGCCCCGCTGTGGGTGGTGGACTTCCCGATGTTCGAGTACGACGACGAAGGCGAACGCTGGAACGCCGTGCACCACCCCTTCACCGCCCCGAAGGATGGTCACGAAGACTACATGGACACCGATCCAGGCAAGTGCATCGCCAAGGCGTATGACATGGTCCTGAACGGTTGGGAACTGGGTGGCGGCTCGATCCGTATCCACCGCGCCGAAGTGCAATCCAAGGTGTTCAGCGCCCTGAAGATCACGGAAGAAGACGCCAAGGTCAAGTTCGGCTTCCTGCTGGACGCGCTGCAGTACGGTGCGCCTCCTCACGGCGGCCTGGCCTTCGGTCTGGACCGCCTGGTCACCCTGATGACCAAGGCCGAGTCCATCCGTGACGTGATCGCCTTCCCCAAGACGCAACGCGCCCAGTGCCTGCTGACCGGCGCGCCGTCGCTGGTCGACGAGAAGCAACTGCGCGAACTGCACATCCGCCTGCGCAATGCAGCGGCTGCCACGCCTGCTGCTTAATTTGCTTACAAGCTCACCCAAGAGGGGCGGTTGAACGACAGCACCTCTTGCGTAAACTTCGACGGGTCACCCATGCGGTGGCCCGTTTTCATTTCCAGCATCAAATTCAGGATTGTTCCCATGCGTGCCGTCTCTTGCGCCTTGCTCGTTTCATCTCTGCTCGTGGCCATGAGCCTGACGGGCTGCAAAGACAAGACGCCGCAGTCGTCCACCGAACTGGGCAAAGGTGGCTCGATGGTCAGCGGCTCGGCAGGTCCCAAGGGCGCGCAGGGCGCCGACAGCTCGCTGGTGAAATGCGATGCCCCCGTGGCCACGCTGGCACTGGCCGAGAACCCCGATGGCTACACCATGCGCAGCGACTACCAACTGCCCTCCACGCCCGTGCCGCTGATCAAGCTGCTGGCCCAGCAAAGCGGCTGCTTCCGTGTGGTGGACCGTGCAGCCGGCCTGCGCAGCACCATGCAGGAAAGCCAGTTGAAGGAAGCCGGCATCGTGCGCGCCGACAGCACGGTACACAAAGGCCGAGGCTATGAAGCGCAATACACCGTCATCCCCAGCCTGACCTTCAGCGAGCAGGATGCCGGGCGCGGCATTGCGGGCATCCTGTCGAGCATTCCCGTGCTGCGTGACATCGCCGGGCTGGCCGGCCTGCTGGAGCAGGTCAAGTTGAAAGAAGCCCAGGTAGCCCTGCTGCTGACAGACAACGAAACCACCGAGCAACTCGCAGCAGCCACCGGCTCGGCCCGCACGACGGATCTGGGCCTGGGTGGCCTGATCGCCAGCAAGCTGGGTGGCGCAGCAGGTCTGGGCTGGAGCAACACCAACGAAGGCAAGGTGATTGCAGCCGCCTTCCTGGATGCGCACAACAAGCTGGTGGTGCAGGTGCGTGAGTTGCAAGCCAAGGCTTTGCCGCCAGCCGTCCCCACGAAATAAGTGTGCGCCCACCAGGAGCGTGTCGTGCCCTCGTCATGACACACTTGGCGCATGCTTGAGACACCCCACAAGATTCCGCAATCCGTTCTGGTCGTCATCTACACGCCGGAGCTGGACGTGCTGTTGATCGAGCGCGCCAAGCAACCCGGCTTCTGGCAAAGCGTGACCGGCTCCAAAGACACGCTGGACGAGGCCTGGGCAGAAACGGCTGTCCGTGAAGTTCAGGAAGAGACCGGCATTGTCATTGGTTCACCTGCTGTGCCAGAAGATGCCTTGTGCGACTGGTCCGTCGAGAACATTTACGAGATCTACCCGGTCTGGCGCGCACGCTATGCGCCGGGTGTGACCCACAACACCGAGCGGGTTTTCGGGCTGTGTGTGCCCCAAGGCACCCCTGTGACACTGGCGCCTCGCGAACATACCCAATACGCCTGGCTGCCCTGGCGCGAGGCCGCCGACCGTTGTTTTTCGCCGTCGAACGCAGAGGCCATCCTGCAGCTGGCGCAGCGTATCGCCCCTGCGGATGCCTCTGTGCCAGGTCAAACCGCCGAGCAGAAGGGGAAAGCCCCCGCTTGAAAGCGCGCTCAAGCACCCGCAGTTGGGTTTATCTTTGACACCATAGGGTTGCCCTCGCATCGCCGCCAGATATCGCCGTGCTGAATCCTCTCCAGTCATCGCTGCTGCCGCCATCCACGCTGTCGTCGAAGTCTCTTCGTGTGGCCACGTACAACATCCACAAGGGTGTGCGAGGCATGGGCCCGACCAAGCGCCTGGAGATTCACAACCTTGGGCTCGCTGTCGAGGCGATGGACGCCGACATCGTCTGCCTGCAAGAGGTACGGCGCTTTCATCACACCGACGCGCAGCACTTCTCCAAGACCGATTTCGGCCCCCTGTGCTGGCCCAACCTGCCTCAGGCGGAATACCTGGCGCCAGAGGGTTATGAGGTCGCCTACCGAACCAATGCCGTCACCAAACATGGCGAGCACGGCAACGCCTTGCTGGCGCGCTGGCCGCTGGGGCACATCGGGCATCACGATGTGTCGGACCACCGTTTCGAGCAGCGCGGCTTCCTGCATGTGTCGGTGCACTGGCGCGGTGTCGAGATCCACGTGGTGGTGGTGCACCTGGGGCTGATCCACGCCAGCCGTGTGCGGCAGGCCGAGCGCCTGGCACAACTGGTGCGCGAGCACATTCCTTCGAACGCCCCTGTGGTGATCGCCGGCGACTTCAACGACTGGAACGAGAAGCTCGATCACATCATCGAAGACGAAGGGCTGAAACGCGCATCGTGTGGCAACGAGGCGCGTACGCCCACCTTCCCCTCCATCGTGCCGGTGCTGGCACTGGATCGGGTCTACACACGCGGCATGCAGTGCCAGTCGATCATGGTGCCGCGCGGTGGCGCCTGGGCCCGGCTGTCCGACCATTTGCCGCTGGTGGTGGAGCTGGATCTGGCGTCCTGATTGGCCATGCTGAACACGCCATCCCCGGAAGTTGACGCGGATGAGTCGCTGAAACGGCTGGCCTGGTATGCCCAGCGCAAGCCGGTCTTTACCGGGGGCAATCAGGTCAAGCTACTGCGGGGTGGCAAGGAACTGTTCCCGGCCCTGAGTGACAGCATCGACCACGCCAAACGCAGTGTCTGGCTGGCGCTGTACATGGTGTCGCCCCTGGGGCAAAGCGGTAGCGTGCTGCAAGCGCTCAAACGCGCTGCGCGCCGGGGCGTGCATGTGCACATGGTGGTGGATGGTTTTGGTTCACGCGAGGCGCCAGCAGAGCTGTGGCAGGAGCTGGAGAAAGCCGGCGTGAAGCTGGCCATCTACCGGCCCATGCACCGCATATGGGGCTTACTGGACACCAGCCAGTGGCGCCGCATGCACATGAAGCTGTGCGTGATCGATGAGGCCCAAGCCTTTGTGGGCGGCATCAATCTGATCGACGATCACTTTGACCTGACCCATGGCTGGTCGCAGCAACCTCGTCTGGATTACGCGGTGCAGGTGCACGGTCCAGTGATCACACCGGTGCTGCACACGATCAAGGCGGTGTGGACGCGCGCCCAGTTCGGCCGCGACTGGCGCGATGACCTCAGCCACCTCATGCAGGACACACACAGACTCAAGCGCGTCAAGCACTGGGTGCAACAAGCCCGCATGCGCCTGAACCCGCGTGAGCAAGGCAAGCTGGCGCACGGGGCCTCACTGCATGCCCCCATGCGCAGCGCCTTCGTGCTGCGAGACAACCTGCGTCAACGGCGCACCATCGAGCAATCGGCGTTGCAGGCCATTCATCAGGCGCGCCAACGCATCGACATTGTCACGCCCTACTTCTATCCGCGCAGAGCCATCAGGCTGGCTTTGCGTACGGCAGCGGCACGCGGCGTCTCGGTACGCCTGCTGCTGCAAGGCAAGCTGGATTTCAAGATTGCCGGACTGGCAGCGCGCGTGCTGTATGGCGAGTTGCAGCAACACGGTGTGCGCATCTTCGAATACCAGCCGGCCTTTTTGCATGCCAAGGTGCTGCGTGTGGACGATGAATGGGCCACGGTGGGATCATCCAACCTGGATCCGCTGTCCATGGTGTTGAACCTGGAGGCCAACCTGATCATCAAGGACAGAGGCTTTGTGCGCAGCCTGTCTCAAGCCTTGAACGAAGACTTTGCGCAAAGCCGGGAGGTGCTCCCCACGGATGACAGTTCATCTCGCTGGATCACGCGCCTGCGCCGCAACTTCATCCGCCAACTGGCCAAGGGGTATCTCAGGCTGGCAGGCGCTACCGGGCGCTATTAAGTTGGGCTTTGCGTTCGCAGCGTGATTTGCAGGCACTGCCCATAGGCAGGTGGTGCTGGCCATTGGACAGCCTGCGCCGGGTGATCATCGCGCGTCATGCGCCATTGCAGCGCGAGCATCCAGCCGGCATGCCCGACGAGCAGGCATGTTCCGTTTGAGGCCACTGTTGCCATCAAACTGTTCTTTACCCAGGCATCCACGCGCCTGAACACATCGGCCAAGGATTCTCCATCGCCCGGTCGATGCCGCAGAAAGTCAGCGCACCAGGCATCCACCTGGGCCTGGTCAATGTCGCGCCAGACTTGCCCATCCCAGCGGCCAAAGCCCATTTCAAGCAAGGCCTCATCCACATGGTGACGCCAGCCCCAGGATCGCAAGATGCGGCCGACTGCGGCACAACGCTGCAAGGGCGATGTGATCACAACACGCGGCAAGCCCATGAGCCCGGCTTGTCGGCGCACCTGCTGGCGGATGCGGTGCGCCAGCCGCTTGGCCTTGCGCCGATCAACAGGCACATCCGTTTGCCCGATGCAACGCCCTGCCACGCCCTGCGGACGGGGATGGCGCCAGACCAGGCACTCAGCCAATGCCGCGTTCATGCCACAGGATGGACCACGGCCAGCCAGGCCAGCAAGCCCATCACTTCAGTGATCTGCTGGCTGGCACCCAGCGTGTCACCGGTGAAGCCGCCCAGGCGCTTGTGAAACCACCGCGCGCAAGCGGCTGCGCCCAGCAACATGGCCAGGCTCGACTGGCCCAAGGCCGACAACAAGGTGCCCACAGGCCAGGCGGTGAAGCCCCACCAGAACACCATGGCGAAGGCCAGCAGCGCAGTGATCAACACCGCGGCCAACACGTTGGACCATGGCACCTGCATGGCCAGGGGCTTGGCCTTGGCGTGATCAAGATCACCCGCATAGGGCAGGACGCGCGTCAGGCAGACCGGCACCAGGCGCGACGCTGCATGGCACCAGATCAAGGCCATCATTGTCCAGGCCAGCAGCACCTGGCGCACATGGCTGGACTCGGCACTGTCGAGTTCGTTGAACAAGGGCGTGGCCAGTGAGGTCAACACGGCGGCCTTGAGCAGGAGCATCAGCATCAAGCCCAGCGAGCCGTATGAGCCGATGCGCGAGTCCTTCATGATCATGAGCGCACGTTCACGGCTGACCGCACCGCCCAGGCCATCGCAGGTATCAGCCAGGCCGTCTTCATGGAAGCCGCCCGTGAGCCACACGGTAAAGGCCATGCTCAGCACGACCGCGACCGCAGGTGGCCACCAGAAGGCCGCAGCAGCCAGCACCAAGGCGCCCGCCATGCCCACCAGGGC
>NZ_SCTN01000047.1 GCF_004297345.1 Aquabacterium sp.
ACGCTATGGCGACCTGCGCCTGCGCAACAGCCGCTACAAGGCCGACGAGCGCCCGATCGACGAAACCTGTACCTGCCACACCTGCGCCAACTTCAGCCGAGCCTACCTGCACCACCTGGATCGTTGCGGCGAGATGCTCGGCCCCATGCTGACCACCATCCACAACCTGCACTACTACCTGAACCTGATGCAGGAAGTACGCGACGCACTGGATGCTGGTCGATTTGGCGAGTTCCAGAAGCAGTTTGCTGCGGACCGCGCTCGCGGCATTTAAGGCCAGGTCTGTAGCTCGGTGCCAGGCAACAAAACTTCACAGCCAGGCCCCATACTGCCAACATGCTGAGCAACATGTTGGCCGCGCTCAAACGCGGGCTGAACGGGCTGATCTTCTGGATCGGCCACGCCATCACCACGACGGGCATCTGGCTGATCGCCCTGGTGCTGCTGTTCGAGGAGTGGGGCTGGGAATACCTGGCCGCCATCGTCGCCTGGTTTGGGCGACTGCCCGGCCTGCGCTGGATCGAAGGCCGCATACGGGCCTTGCCGCCATACGGGGCGCTGGCCATCTTTGCCATCCCCTTGCTGACGCTGCTGCCCGTCAAGCTGCTCGCGCTCTATTGGTTAGGGCACGGGCACACCGTTCTGGGTATCAGCCTCATCATCGCTGCCAAACTGGGCGGCACAGCCGTATCAGCGCGTTTGTTCATGCTGACCCGCCCCACCCTCATGAAACTGGCCTGGTTTGCCCGGGCTTTCGACAAGTGGATGCGCTTCAAGGATGGGGTGCTGGCACGCGTCAAATCCAGCCAGGCCTGGCGACAGTGGCAAAGCTTCAAACAAAGCACAAAAGCCTTGTTTCGACGCTTGCGCGATCTCTTTTAGAGCACCTGGCGCTCAGTGATCATTGCTTGACCAGCAACAGATCGGCGATCACCGGGCGATGCTCCGAGGCGATCTTGCCGCCCACTTCGGCATCCACCACACCAATGCTGTCGCTGACCAGAATATGGTCGATCCGCAACAAGGACAGTCCCGGCTTGAGCGAATGACCATGCGTGTAGCCATAGCCGAATCCGGCTGAAGAATAGGCATCCCTCAAGCCGGTATGCAACAAGGTCTTCACCACAGCGGAAGATTCCGGTGCATTCAGATCGCCCGCCACGATGCGTGGGCGCTGCGGCTTGAACTGCCGCATCTGTTCAGCCAGCAATCCCGACTGCCCCAGGCGATGGTTCATGTTGTCGCTCCAGGCGGTCAAGCCTTTGAGCCCCTCCCGACGCGTGGCATTGAGCCCTTCTCGTGGGGTCACGAAATGCACGGTCACCAGGTCAATTTCCTGACCGTGCGCCTGCAGCACGCAGTGCGCGAAACTGTGCATCTGCATATCGAACGGGATCCAGCCAGGGCCGCAATCCTTGAGCGGGAACCGACTTGCAATCAAGTACTGCCCGTAGCCATAGGTGTGGCGATCACCCACGATGGCATGGAACATGTCCGGCCGGTTTTGCTGCAATCGATTCATTTCGCTTGAATCCTGCATCACCAGCACGTCAGGATCATGCTGCATGACCTCCATGGCCAGTTCCTCAAAGCCATGTGGCCGCAAGTTGGCGTAATAGGCCTTGGTGTTGTAGGTCATGAAGCGAATGCGACCATAGCCCTCGTCCGCATGCCCCAGGCACAAACCCATGATGGGAACGAGCACCACGGCCAGCGCCGACATCGACACCACCCGCCAGGGCCAAGCCAGCCAGAACGACACGATCAGTGCCAGCACAGCAGGCGCCAGGTAGACGGGATACGGAAGATATTGCAGCAAGGCCAACACAGGCCGCCTCTCCGGGTTATCGGAGAGATTGCTCCACAGAAACACCACGCCAACGGCGACCAGCAGCACAAAGGCCTGCAGCAACCAGCCCCACCTTCCACGCACACGACTCATGGCTTGACCCATCCTCAGATCACCAGAATTGCCAGTTTCCGTAAACGACCACCCAGATACCCAGCACACCATTGGTGATGGCATGCGCCAGAATCGGCGCCCACAGAGAGCGCGTGTACCGGTACAACCAGGCATATGCCAGGCCGGCCACGATGGCCCCCAACCACTGGGTATGCGCCAGCATGAACACCAGGGTAGACAGCACCATGGCCTTCGGGGACACCTCTGAAGGATCGACTTTTTCGAAATCGGGATTGTCGATCCAGCGCATGAGGAAAGATCGCCAGAACAGCTCTTCCATGACGGGCACCAGCAAGGCCGCACCGATCCAGCGCACGGTCAACAACCCCCATTGCAGCTGCCCATCCGGGTCCACAGGTCTGAAACTGGCCGTGGGACGGCCCAGCATCATCCATGGTTCGGTCAGCAGGATCCACAGCTTGAACACCACAGCGCCCACCATCAACGCCACGACCGCTTGCAGCATCGTCAACCTGGATCCGACCGCCAGCTCGCTGTATTCGCGCCAGAAAAAGGCAATGCTGCCGCCGACGATTGCGACGGAAACCCCATACACCCAGCGCGGATCCAGCCAGGTGTTGTCTTGTGGCATGTAGCCACGCACGGCCAGCAGCACCATGAACAGGGCAAAAGGAATCACGCGGGCCCAACCCGCGCGCGTGAGCAAGCTTTCCATTTTTCAGGATCTATGACGATAGAGGTGCGGCATCAATTGGTCAGCCGCAATTCCTGTCATTGTCGCGGCAAGCCAGAAGCTGACTGCCACCTTATTCAGGCGAGGGGCCACGCCAACGTCGTAACCAGGCCACGGTCTGTCGCCACAGCAGCGGCTGCCACCAGACGGTCATCGTCACGACAAATCCATGCAACAGCGCTGCCACGGCAAAAATGCCCCCCACACCCCACCCCAAGGCCGACAGCAGCCAGGTCAACAGGGCGCTCAACAAGATCAGCAAGGCATTGAGGATGTTGTTGGCCGCAACAATGCGCGCCCGCCTGTCTGCCTCCGCCCTGAATTGCATCTGAGCGTACAAGGGCACGCTGAACAAGCCGATGGACACCGACATCATCATCTGGTCCGCCAGACCACGCCAGTGCAAGGGCCTGGCCAGAAAATCCCCCACCGAATAGGCCTTGACCTGCGCCATACCAGGATCGGTGGATATACCGTGCACCACCCAGGCGATGTCCAGGCCAAACACGCCCATGCCCGCAGCGCCCACCAGCACCAAACCCAGATCAGGCGCATCCCCCTGCTTGGCCCGGTTCAGCCATTCGCATAACAAGGCACCTGTTGCCACACCCAGCGATGTCAACACCAGCAGCAAGGCGGCGATGTCTTCGCCCGCGTGCAGCACGGTTTTGCTCAGCACCGGGAAAAGGCCAAGAAAGAACGCACCGAAACACCACATCCAGGAAATGCCCAGCAGACACAAGAACAGGACGGGTTCGTGATGGATGCGATCGAGATTGCGCCAGGTTTCCGCCAGGGGGTTCCAGTTCATCTTCAAACCGGGCGAGACCGGTGGCGTGAGCGGTACCCACTGCGCAGCAAGGCGGCCCGCCAGCGCCAACACGATGATGGCCGCGATCAAACCCCACATGCCGCCCCACCGGGGTGCCACCAGCACACCACCGCAGACCGTACCCAGCAAGATGGCCGTGAAGGTACCCATCTCCAGCAGGCCGTTGCCACCGGTCAACTCCCCTGCGTGCAAATGGCGAGGCACATAGGCGTACTTCACCGTAGAAAACAGGGTGACGTGCACGCCTGACAACAACACGCTCAACAGCAACAGCGGCACATGCTTTGCCAACAACGCCCAGCCCGCCAATAACATCATGAGCACTTCGGCCGACTTGGCCAGACGCATGAGGCGGGCCAGATCGGAACGATCAGCCCACTGCCCCGTCGTGGCCGACAGCAACACCGAGGGCAGGATGAACAAGGCGCCGAGAACCGGCCCGACCAACTCGGGCGGCAACCAAGGCACGTTGACCTGATAGGTGAGGATCAGGACAACCGTGAACTTCAGCAGGTTGTCATTGACCGCCCCCAGAAACACCGTCCAGAAAAACGGTGCAAACCGCCTCAGCCTGAGCAGCCGGATCTGATGAGCACGCGGATCCGACACAGCCACGGCTTGCCCTGCCTCAAGGCGACGGCTGATCCAGCAAGGCTTGAACGCGAACCTGCAGATCTTCAGGCGTCACGTTCTGAGGCGCCACCGGATCGCCCACCACCAGTCCAATGCGGTTGAACAGGCCGCGGCGCAAGGGTTTGGACATGGCCGCGCCTTCGATACGCGAGAAGGTAGAGCCCCACAGGTTGTGCAAGGCGGACGGGATCACGGGCACAGGATTGGTCTCCAGGATCTTCATGATGCCCGGCTTGAAGGGTTGCATCTGGCCGTTCTTGGTGATCGCACCTTCGGGGAACAGGCACAGCAACTCACCTTCATTGAGCACCTGTCGGGCCCGCTCGAATGCGCGTTCGTAAGCTTGCGGATTCTCCTTCTGAGGCGCAATCGGAATCGCCTTGACTGCACGGAAGAACCAGCCCATGCCAGGCGTCTTGAAGATGCGGTGGTCCATCAGGAAAATCATCGGACGCGGACTGCACACACCCAGAATCACGGCATCCACAAAGCTCACGTGGTTGCACACCAGGATGGCCGCACCATCGGTTGGCAGGTTCTCGTCACCACGCACCTTGAGGCGGTACACGATGCGGGTCACGAACAGCATGACCAACCGCACGATGTACTCAGGCATCAACCAGAACACATAACCCACGACGATCACATTGAGCAAGGCGGTGACCGCAAACACTTGCGGGATGGAAAAGCCCCGGCCCAGCAAAGCGCCCGCCATCAGGCTGCTCACGATCATGAACAAGGCGTTGAGGATGTTGTTGGCCGCGATGATGCGCGCGCGGTGACTGGGCTTGGCGCGCAACTGGATCAAGGCATACATCGGCACGCTGTACAGCCCCGCACTGAAAGCCAGCAAGGCCAGATCGGCCATGACGCGCCAGTGCTCATGACGAGACACGAACTCGCCTACCGACATCAAGGCCGCGCCCGACGCATGCGACAGATGCTGCGTGGCCAGGTACAAGTCAAACGCAAACACGCTCATGCCCACGGCACCAATGGGCACCAGGCCGATTTCGACGTGGCGATGCGAGAAGGTCTCGCACAGCAGCGAGCCGGTGGCAATGCCCACGGAAAAAACCACCAGCAACAGCGAAGCCACTTCGGTATTGCCACCCAGCACTTCCTTGGCAAAGGACGGGAACTGCGACAGGAACACGGCGCCAAAGAACCACATCCACGAGATGCCCAGCAAGGAACGGAACACGCTGGGGTACTCGGCAGCCAGCTTGAGGTTGCGCCAGGTCTCGGATACCGGGTTCCAGTTCAGCTTGAGATGGGGATCGGATGAGGGCGAAGCGGGGATGCGCAGCGCCACCAGCCAACCGATGAAGGCCACGGCGAAACA
>NZ_SCTN01000363.1 GCF_004297345.1 Aquabacterium sp.
TTTGCTGAGCGTGACAGTAGATGCCATGCGCACAGCAGATCCTGCGGTCAAGATCACGACAGGCGGCGTGGCCGATACGGATTTCGATTACGTGATGAACATGCTGCGCACGGGCAAGGCTGCGAAAGTCAGCGCCATCGGCCTGCATCCTTATCGCATGACCAATCCCGAGACCTTCGCCACACAACTGCCGACCTTCAAAGGCATGATGCAGGCGGTTGGGCTCAATGCTGAGGTGTGGGATACCGAGTGGGGTTATTCGGCCTACCGAGACATTGGGGATGTGGCCACCTACGGTAACGGTCACGATGCCCGCGCCATGCGCCGCCAGGCTGTTCTGACCGTGCGCAAGATGCTCACACAGATCACGATCAACACGCCGGTCAGCATCCTGTATGACCTGGTCAATGACGGCACAGACCCACTCAACCGCGAACACAACTTTGGCCTGCTCAATACCGACTTGAGCGACAAGCCTGCGATGGTGGCTGTGCGTTCGCTGTACACCGCTCAGAACGGCCGTGTCTTGAAGGGCTTCCAGCCCAATGTGCCACCTGGGTTGCATGTGCTGCGCTGGGATGGTGGGGCCACCAAGTGCTTTGCGATCTGGTCTGATGCGCCTGCAGGGGCTCGCGTGAAGGTCACACTGCCCAGCACCTCATCGATCATCAAGATGTGGGATGGCTCGACGCCCAGCACGTTGACCGCTGGCAAGCAGATGTACCTGCAGGAAACTGATGGCCCTGTTTTCGTGACGGTCCCGAATTGATCCGGCCATCGGCACTGAAAAAAACCCGCTTCACAGCGGGTTTTTTTATACCGCCTTGGCTTTGACCATGCGCTTGACCCACAACCCGCATGCACCCGTCAGCACGGCAAAAGCCAGGCATTTGAGCAGGCCCATCTGCCAGTCGTCGTTGGTATCCCACAAGTTGAACAAACCCATGGCAACGGCCACAACCGGGCCAGTCAGCGCTAAGGCCGTTGGAAACTCGCAAGGTACGCGCCGCATCAAGCGGGCACCGAATAGATCGCACAAGACGACAGCACCCAGCACCAACCAGAGCCAGTCAAGCGGCCTCAGGGCATCGAACACCAAACCCGCCAGGCACGCCAGGCCAACAAGGATGACTTCCACCACGGCATTGGCAATCAAGCCATGGCCGCTTTTGAGCAAATGCCCCGGCGTGGCCATGATGGTCTGAACCACGATGTGCGCGCCAAAAATCATGGCCACCACAGCACCTACACGTTCGAAGCCTGCGCTCATGGCATCTTTGATGGCCCATTGCGCCACCTCGGGTATGAAGGCCAGCGCCCCGCCCATCAACACGATCACCGCCCAGAACTGCACCTCATACATCTGCTTGAGTTTGGGCAAGTGTGGTTTGAGCTTCTCTTCGAACTCTTTGATCACGCCGGGCGTGACAATGCCACCAATGGCCGATGTGACCAATGCAAAGGGCCGTTGAAGCAAGTCAATCGCCAATGAGAACGCGGCAAATTCAGCGGCAGTCATGACGCTCTGCCCCGTCCAGCGCATGCCCATCGGTACCAAGGAATGGATCATGGAGGCGCCCGCGGCGGCCATACCGTATATGGCCAGTTGCTTGAGAAAAGACGGGCTGAAGCCGGACAGATCCAGCCGCCACCAGCTAGGATCAGCACTCACGAACATGGCCATGGACACGAGATAGCCTATGGCGAGCCCAGCCAACGCGCCCACTTGCGAGTGCGTGGCCATGGCCCCGGCCGTCGAGGACAGCAGCAAGGTAATGGCACGGGCACACTGCAGCTTGGCAAAACCATTGAAGCTGCCGCGCACACGCAGAAAGACCAGTTGCAGATCGGTAGCCCCCATCAGCACGGCCACTGTCAGGCCAAGCAACGCTTCGTGCATGGGCATGACACCCGCCAGCCCCAGTCCCGTGACAAGCAATGCCAGAGCAGCGCATATGCCAAAGAAGACCGATTGAATGGTGGAGACACGCTGGTGCATGTCGTCCGCATTGGCTGCGCAAAAACGCAGAGCGCCAAGCCGGATCCATTCGGCGGCAAACACGGCAACCGTCTGGCTGGTGGCAACCACCAATGAATAGCGGCCATAACTGGTCGCATCCAGAAAGTGACTGACTGCAAAGACGACCCCAAGAGTCGAGAGCGCCTGTATCAGGTATGCCAGCAAGGCAAAGATCTTGTCTTGCCTCATGCCGCGCTATCGCCTGTTATCAATGCCATCCGCACGTTAGCTCGGGGCATGCAGCTTGATTTTCGATCCAAGTTCAAAGTCCAGTTCGGTCGGCTTGAGGGCATCCCAGCCTGCACCAGGGTAGTTGGTCAGTTCGCCAAAGTAGATCTCGCCATCGATGAGGTAGAGATCAACGCGAATCAGGTCAAACGGTGCGGCCAGCTTTTCTGCAATGGCCACGGCCTTATCCCATCCCTGAGGCTTCTCGACTTTGGGCCCCAGTGGGAAGGCAATGGTTGCGCCTTCGTACAGTTTGAAATCCCGATCATAGAGATTGCGAACGTGATTGACGAAGCGGCCAATATCCAATTGAACAATCAGCACGCGGCCATTGCCACATATGAACTTCCAGTCAGGCGGAATGATGGCGTTGAGTTCCAGCTTCTCTTCTACAACCAGAACACGATCAGCTGAGGCGTAGACCCACTCGCCGAGCAAATCTTCATAGTTCGTGTTGAGCCACTGGACGGTTTCGGCCTTGACCGTCTCGAAGCTGTCCTTGCTCTTATCCACGATGTGCGACATCTGGCTGCCGTGATTGCCTTTGATGACAAATTTGGCGGGCAGCTTGTCCCAGACCTCGCGGGTGAATTCCTTACCGACCCAAAGGTGCGCAGGCATCTTGCACTCAGGCGCCCTCTGGGCAACGAAATCGCGAACCTTGCAGCGGTCGGCTACGAGCGCCCGCAAGGGCGCGCGATCATGGCGCAGCAGCCAGACAATCTTTTCCATCAGGCTGCGTGGGTGTGTCAGGTCTGGCCAATAGTCGTGCTTGGAATAGAACCTGAGCTTCCAGGCCAGTGTTTCTGGCAACACGGGAGCCACACAATGTTTGTAAAACTCACGCATCAGTGATTTTTTTTCTGCTGCAGCGCCCATTTTTTTGCCTCTTCAATATATGAATAACCCGCTTCGCTATACGCTGTACCTTGACAAGTGACTTGCTCCGCCCGACGGCATTGTGATGTCAATCGCGGCAGATGACTTCCCCTCGGACGTGGGGGCGCAGATGGGATCAAGTTCAGTTCAAATAGCGAAACGAATTTCGAGTTGCTACGCCGATGTGTACCCTGGCGTATTGATTGAATATTCGCGTGCTTTATGAGAGGAAGGGAATCCCTAACCCCCTTGACCCGGGGTGGTGGTTCCGCCATTTCGTCGCCGTTGTGACATGCGAGTCATGCCAAATGGCGCTTTTTGATCAGTTGCCGACTTTTTCGCCATGACAAAAGCCATGATCCTGGCCGCAGGCCAAGGTACACGAATCCGCCCCCTCACCAAGGGCATGCCCAAACCGATGGTGCCCATCCTGGGCAAACCGGTACTGGAGTATCTGATCGAGCATCTGGCGCGCCACGGCGTGCGCGAGATCATGATCAACGTGGCCTATCACCACTGGAAGATCGAAAACTACTTTGGCGACGGTAGCCGCTGGGGCGTGGAGATCGGCTACTCATACGAGGGCGTGCGCGACCATGGCGAGATCGTGCCCAAGCCTCTGGGATCTGCTGGCGGCATGCGCCACATCCAGGATTTCAGTGGCTTCTTCGATGAGACCACACTGGTGATTTGCGGCGATGCCATCATCGACCTGGACATCACGGCTGCTATCGCAGAGCACAAGGCCAAACGCGCCATGGCCAGTGTCGTGACGCTGGAAGTACCACGCGATCAGGTCAAGAACTACGGCATCGTGGTGGCAGATGCTGCGGGCAAGGTCGAGTCCTTCCAGGAGAAGCCCAACCCCGCTGAGGCCTTGTCAAACCTGGCCAGCACT
The DNA here is from genome assembly GCF_004297345.1 of Aquabacterium sp. Lineage (GTDB taxonomy): Bacteria > Pseudomonadota > Gammaproteobacteria > Burkholderiales > Burkholderiaceae_C > Aquabacterium. The sequence goes on from NZ_SCTN01000363.1 coordinate 4,026, forward strand.
GGCATTTACCTGTTTGAACCGGCCGTGCTGGAGATGATCCCTCCTGGCAAGGAGTTCGACATCGGCAGCCAGTTGTTCCCCATGCTGGTGGCGCAAGGCCTGCCCTTCTACGCACAAAGCCGCCCGTTCCAGTGGCTGGACATTGGCCGCGTGAGCGATTACTGGTCCGTGTTGCAACAGGTGCTGGCTGGCCAGATCGCCGACATGCGCATGCCAGGCAAGCAGGTTCGCCCAGGTGTGTGGGTAGGCCTGAATACGCGCATTGACTGGGACAAGGTCAACATCACGGGGCCGGTTTACATCGGTTCGGGCTCCTGCATTGAAGCCGGTGCCACGATTCAAGGCCCATCGTGGATTGGCCACGGTTGCCGCGTGCGCGCAGGGAGCAACGTGACCCGCAGCGTGATGTTCGACTACACCCGCCTGAACGTGGAGCAGGCCTTCATGGAGGTGATCGCCTCGCCGCTGTATGTGGTGGACCGCCATGGTCACACCACCTACCAAGGCGAAGAAGGCAGCGCCTATCGTTGGGGCGACGCCCGAGCCTGAAATCAGCGGCGGCGCACGCTAGCGTGCGCAACTCATGGGCGATATGCAATCCGATTGGATGGCGTAGAGGCCACGTAGTTGCGTATGCACTCGCTCCATGGTGAACATTCTCTCGAATCGATCTCGACCGGCAGAACCCATGGTGCGCCACTCATCAGCGGTATGGCGCCTGACGGCGTCCACAATGGCCGAAACGTCGCCGGGCTCAACCAGCAACCCCGTTTCGCCATGAGCCACGACTTCTGGCAAACCACCCACGCGAGAGGCCAGAACGGGCACCCCGGCGCGCATGGCTTCTGCTGCGGTGAGACCAAACCCCTCCCATCGCGAGGGCATCACAAGCACATCAGCTGAGTTGAACAGCGTTTGCAAACGTGCGGAGTTGATCCAGCCGACAGACTCGGCATTGCCTGGCAAGTCGAACATCTGCGCATCATTCAGAACGAAATCGCCCGCCAATACGCCATAAGCCTCATCGCCCAATTCGCGCAGCGCGGCGCAAAACAGGTCAACGCCTTTCTGGCGATCAAAGCGCCCGACGAACAGCAAGCGCTTGCGCCCCTGCGGCCAAGCTGGCTCCATGCCTTGCGGTGCCGGGGCTTTCTCTGCCACACCATTGAGAACAACGTGCAGTTGCTCAGGGTTCAGCCCCGCCTCCAGCGCCGAATGGCGCTCATGCTCCGAGATGCACACGACTTTGCCGCCCATCCGGGCGAGCACGCGCTCAACGCACTGGGTCAGCTTGAATGCCATAGGCCCCATGCCGCGATCCCAGGCCCAACCATGCGGGCAATAGACGACTCGGCTTGCCATGCCCATGGCGGCCAGCAAGGGGCGCACAACCGCACCGGCGTAGGTTGAATGCGCATGCACAACCCTGGGTTGATGTCGCCGCACAAATCGAGCGACGGCCAACCCCAGTTGCATCGCGTTGATCGCCCGCCCACATTTATCTGGAAACGTGATGACTAGCACGCCGGGAGGCACGGGCAATTCCGACACCTGCGACTCAGGCACCACCACAGCCACAGAGCCGCCACCAAAATCACGCGCCTGACAAACCAGCAACTCACGGAGATAAGTTGCCACACCGCCTTTGATGGTCTCTGCGCAATGCAAGACCTGCACTGTGCCAGCTGAGTTCGTCATCTTGCTGTGCCCTCTAGAAGTCGGCCTTGTTTTACCAGCGCCTGTGCGACTTGCTTCCAGGTGAACTCCTTCGCTCTTGCCAATCCTTTTTGCCTCAGTGTTTCGCGCAAAGCATGGTCGTCCGCTACTGAGAGCAACAATTGCGCCAATTGTGCGGCATCCCGAGGATCAAAATACATGGCTGCATCACCGCACACCTCAGGGATGGAGGCCGCGTTTGCCGCCAGCACCGGGCAGCCACATTGCATGGCTTCTAAAGGCGGGATACCAAAACCCTCGTAGATGGACGGAAAGACAAAGCACATCGCCCCCTCGTACAAGGCTCGCAACTCGGAATCGGACACATAGCCCAACCACTTGATGCGATCGGATGCCACCTTGCCACCTTCGCCGAACACCTTGGCGTTGCCGCCGCCGGCAATCGCAACGTCGAAAGGTGGGGCATCCAGCAAGGTCAGCGCTTCCAGCACCAGACTGAAATTCTTGTGTGCCGCCATGCTGCTGACCGCCAGTACATAGGGGCGACTGCCGAGATTCTCTCGCGCCAGAATGGCGGGATCAGGTTGATGCCTTAACAAATGCTCAGCACTCTCAGGCAACACCGAAATACGATCAGCGACCATCGGCAAATGATTGGCCAGATCCTGACGAGAAAACTCAGAAACAGTCAGGATGCGCGCCCCGACCAAAGCCAAACCCATATGGATGATTTTGTAGGCAAGCCGGAAGCCCGCGCTGAAAGCCTGCGGTACAGAAAAAACCGCTGCATCGTGAATCACCACGATCTGGTTTTTTTTGAAAATAGGCGCCGTATTACATAAATTGACCAGGCGGCGGGCACCACAGTAAATGGGCAGGTCTATTTGCTCCCAGAAGTGGCCCTGACGACGCCCCACTTGCTTGATCGGGATATTCTGAAAATGTACGCGGGGTTCAGTACCTTTTGGCACGACCAGCTCGACGGACAAGGCAGGCAGCGCGCCGACGCTCAATAGCTGATCAAGCGCAGTCAAAGTCTCTACGGCGAAACGCTCTACTCCTGTAACGGGCCGCTGCAGGAAGCGACCATTTATCACAAGTTGTGTTACAGCCTCAGGCATTACCCCACCGCCAGACAGACAAATCAATACAAGCTCAGACGCAGAAAACTCAAGGTCCGGCGAGCGCCCAGTGTACGCACTTCAGAACAAGGTGTGTTGTCATCCCCCCCGAAGCTGGGTACTCAGCGGCCGGGCAAATCGGGGAAAACGTAACACCCCCGCCGTGAACACCGGCTTGCATCCGTGCCTTCACACACCCAGTGGCGATTTGCCTATGAGGTGCAAGTGCCCCCAAAAGGCAAATCCGACCCAGGCTGCCACACCAACGGCAACGGTCAACATCGTGGCCAGGGCAGAGCTACGCAAAGGCGCAGGGGGCGCCAGGCGATCGCGTTGACGCGATGCCCTGAAGTTCAGGATCGCCCACAGCAGGAAAGAACCGAACAACACAACGTGCGCCAATTGCCCATTGGCCAGCAAGTGAGCCAAGGCCCAGACCTTGACGCCCAGGATCATGGGATGGCGCAGCTTGGCTTTGATGGCATTGCCCGGCACGTAGGCGGCGACCAGGAAGATGAAGGTGATCAGCGTGAGCAGTGCTGCAATATGGCGCATGGGCAGAGGAGGCACCCACAACACCACAGGCGCCAGACGCGTTTGACCGAAGCCGTGCACGATGAGCACGAAACCCACGATGGACAGCAACGAATAGACGCCCTTCCATGGCAAGGCACCCATGCGATCACGGGTTCGGGTGCGCCAGCCATCGGCGAAGATGCGCACCGAATGCACACCCAGGAAAATCAACAGCCCTAGCGCCAATTCCAGCATCGCCAATCCTTGTATATGAAATAGGGGATCAGGTTGGATTATGGGCTGATTGCATCAGCGGCCTTCACTCAAGTCTTTGCACATCAGTACATATGGGACACCATACATGTCCGGCAAGGTGCGATGTACGACAAACCCTGCACGGGCATACAGGACCTGCGCGGCCTTCATCACCGGCGTGGTGTGCAACGCCAGTGTGGGCGCACCATCTCGACGCGCCCGTTCGATGCATGCATCCAGCAATTGCTGCCCCACCCCACGCCCTCGCCCGATGGGCGTCACGGACAAAAGGCGCACGATGGGCCATTGCGGCGCAAAAAAATCTGGCTTGGCCTGATGGGCGCCCACATAGCCCACCGCCCCCAGCAAACGCCCCCCTCGCTCGGCGACCAGCACCTCGCTGTCATCGGCCTTTTGGGTCAGTGCGTTTAACCTGGGTGCCAATTCGGCCCACCCAGGTATCAAGGGCGCCAGCTCTAACCAGGATTCACGCACCATGGCGTCCACGGCCTCGGTGTCCTTCGAACGAAAATCTCTGATCGTCAAACCGCTCATATCCACCCACATTTGTGTTTCGCGGCATCTTGCCTGCGGTGTACGCTGAGGACAAGTTTTCACCATCTCGTACATGCCATCTTCACAACGCATTCCCTCCTGGCTGCGCAAGCTGTTCGTGGTCTTGCTACTCGTGCCTGCCGTGCTGTGGCTGGGTGCAATGGGCTGGCTTTGGCGGCAGCAGGAGCGTTTGCTGTTCGCGCCTGAAGTACTGGCGCAGGATCACGCCTTCACACAGGCAGACACCCAGGAGGAATGGGTGAATGTGCCCGGCGCACGATTGCATGCCCTCCACTTGCGCCAGCCTTTGATCAACGGGCAGCGCCACACAAAAGGCATCGTGTTCTACCTGCATGGCAATGCGGGCAATGTCGCAACCTGGTACACCAACTACGACTTCTGGCATCGGAGTGGCTATGACCTGTTCATGCTGGATTACCGAGGTTTTGGCAAGAGCAGCGGCCACATCGAAAACGAAGCCCAACTACACGATGACGTGATGCGCGCCTGGCGTCAGATAGAACCTGAATACGCCGGGTTGAAGCATGTGATCTTCGGGCGTTCGCTGGGGACCGGCCTTGCCGCCCGACTGGCAACGCAGGTGCACAGCGACTTGCTGGTGCTGGTGTCGCCTTATCAGAGCATCGAAGCCATGGCCACAGCCCGCTATCCATGGGTGCCCTCCGCAGTTTTGCGCTACCCCATGCACACGGACGAATGGTTGCCACAGATATCAAGCCCCATCGTCATGTTCCATGGCGATCAGGATGCGCTGATTCCCATCGCGCACGCACAGGCCTTGCAGGCCAGGCAGGCTGCTGCTCGACTCATCCGCATAGAAGGGGCTGGGCATGGCGATATTCAAAACCACCCCGACTACACGCAGGCGCTGAGCCGATTGCTGGACTCACTTTGAACACCATCATGAATCGATTTCACGCCTTCGCCTTGTGCATGCTCATGCTTGGCCAGAGCGCATGGGCAGATGAGCCAAGCGCCGCCGAGAATCAGGCATTCTTCCTTGATGCAGCCACCTGCGCCGCAGCGCTGGAAGCACGCGTGGTCGAGCGCCAGACCCAAGCCCGTACGGACGCCCGAGATCAGGCCATGCTGAGCGATGTGGAACACGGCTTCGTGTTCATCGGCGTGGCCTACAAGCGTGGGCTGCGCAACCCCCAGGCAGATGAGATGCTGCATGCGGCGGAAAAACGGTGGGCCGCCTTGCCCAAGTCAGACAAGGAGGCACGCCAGGCAAGTTGCAGCCGCCAAGGCCAGGCATTGATAGACGACGTGTCCATGCTGGAACGCTTCCTTGTGCGCAACCGTGCCAGTGCCCGGGTTGAGCGGCTGCTGGAGAAAGAGCGGGACAAAGAAAAAGACAAACCGTGAAGGCTCATCAAGGCTTGTCGCGTCTCAATTTTTGCCGAAGACGCGCCGAGATCATCGCTTTCATGGACTCGAAGGAGGGTCTCGGTGTCGGGCGCGTATCCAACAGCTCGATCACATGCCAGCCAAACGCTGACTGCACAGGCTCTGCGCTCAGCCCTTTGGGACTCAGGCCGATCATGGCCTGATCGAACTCCTTCACGTACACGCCAGGAGCTGCCCACCCCAGTTCGCCGCCAACCTGACCTGAGCCGGTATCAATCGACAAGGTCTTGGCCAAGGCGTCAAAGGCCTCACCCGCCTTGATACGCGCGATGACCGCCTGGGCTTGCTCACGCGTTGCCACCAAAATGTGCCGCGCCTTATATTCCTGCTCGCCCGTCGATGGCACTGTGCGCTCATACTCGTCACGCATCATGGCTTCGGTGACAGGCCGCGCGCCTTTGATGCTTTCAAGCACATGTGAAGCGATCAGCTCCTGGAAGATCTGACCGGCCAGTTTCGTCGGACTGAAGGTGGAGAGTGCCTCCTCGGTACGAGCGAAACGATAGTGCTTGCTGTAGTCCTCGTAAGGCACCACACTGGTACCCGGCTGAGCCGATGCAGCGCGCCCCTTGCTGCGAAAGCGCAAGACCGCAAGGTCAAATGAGAAGTAGCGCCCGTCCTTGTCTTCCCCGATGTCATGCGAGATCTGGATCAACTGTGCGCAGCGGCTGCGCGCCACAGCCAAGAGTGGCTTGGGCAAGGGCGTTTTGCTGTTGCTGTCGCTGGCTTCAGTGAATACCGCATCGAAGTCATAGGTAGCTGTACGCAACTGATCAGCCAGTTGAGCCCACACTTCGCGATTGACCTCACGCCAGAAGCCATCAACCTTGGCATCACCGAAGCGGGAGCCCGTCCCGCCCGCCAGCACCGCACATCGGTAGGCGTTGGGAGGGTAGGCCTCTGCATTGACCACTTCCTCCGCCATCGCCGTTGTGGCCAGGCAGGTGGCAAGCAGCATGCTGGCCCACCAGGGCGTGAGCCGTCGCAGCACGCGATGCATGTTCTTGATACCGCTCATGTGTGTGCGACCTCAATCCGATTGGCGTGTCTGACGCAATGTGTAAAGGTACAAGCCCTCGACCTTCTCTCTGGCCCAGGGTGTCTTGCGCAGGAACTTCAGGCTGGAAGCCACGCTGGGATCGTGGGTGAAACAACGCACCGGTATGCGCTGGCCCAATTCTTCCCAGCCGTAATAGTCGGCAAGGTCTTCGATCATGCGTGCAAGCGTGATGCCGTGGAGCGGGTTGCGTGGCTGCGCGGGAGAGTCCATGATGTGCGGGCTGGTTTCCTGAAATGCCTGCTTATCGTACAGGGTGCCCTTCAACCTACCCGCTCGGGTAGGGTCACCCTCCCCCTGCGTGCGGCCCTTGAGCAAGGGGTGGATGTGCGACTGATGTGTCCGAATAATCGAGACATCATCACCATGCGCCTCGCGCACAACGCAGGATTCCTCATGCAGCTGTCGTCACGTTCCACACGTCTTTCCTTGTTGGCCCTCGCGGTCTGCGCCATGGCGGGCACAGCCCATGCCACCAACTATTCGCTGTGGATCAATGGCCGCACCAGCACGCCTGGCAGCCTGAGCAGCCCCGCTGACTTCACTTACTGGGGCGGCGCACCGGCTTTGGCCGTGCAAGCGGGCATCAACCCCATCAGCGTGAACTGGGATGGCAAGAGCCATGTGTCCACCACCAACGCGGGCATCCAGAAGGCACTGGACTGCTATTGCACAGGCAGCAACTGGTGCTACGTAGCGGTGCACAGCGCGGGCAATCTGCAGATTGGCTATGCGCTCTCCAAGTACGGCAACACGGTGCGCAACAGCAGCGCGGTGCCCACTGACGGCGTCTGCACCCAGGCTTCTGGCGGCGCCAAGCAAACCGGCTGGAACATCAAGTTCGTGGATGTGGGTGCGGGCGCAGCGGGCGGCTCCGAGTTAGCTGACTCCGGTGCATGGAGCACCTCGGAAGAGCTGGTGCAAGACCTCAAGACCAGCACGGCTCGCGCCATGTATGACCACAACCTCACCCGCAATGTGAACTTCTACATGTACGCGGGTGCCAAGGGTGCGGTCACGTCGGCCGTGCTCAAGGGACAGAACGACTCGGTGGTGGCCTACCACTCCACAGGCGGCACATCCGGTTCTGCTGGCACACGCCTGTGCAACCCCGGGCAATCATCACTGACCTGCCCTTATGACCTGACCATGGGCACTGCCGCCAACGAAGACGGCTCCAAGAAGTGGAGCTTTCACTCAGTGGTCTTCCGTGATGACACCGAGGTCTTCGATCACTACGTCAACCAGAACTGGGCCGGCGTGATCTCGAAGGTGCGCACACACATGGTTGACACGGCCAAATGAAGTTCAAGGCAGGCGGCGTCGGTGCGGTCGCGATCACATTGCTGGGCATGACGCTGCTGTGGGTGGCGATGAAGGATGGGCAGGCCAAGACCGAGGCAGCCCGCGCCCACTCGCAGGCGCCACGTGCCATGGCCAGCTACGGTGCGCCAGTGGATGCATTGGCTGGCGCGGATCCTGCCGAGCTCTCGGCTGCGGCCAGCCGGCACCGCTTGCTGGCCAGTCAGTTGACCGAGGCGCGGCAGCGCCTGAACAGCTACCGCGCCGCCACGGTCTACCCACCACAATCGCAACCCATCGCGGCGCACGCCGATGTGCTCCAGCCTTTCGCACCTGTGGTGGAAGACCGCGCAGCCCTCAGCGCACAGGGGGTGCCCCTGTCCGGGCGCCATCTGATCACCAGCCAGGACCGTGTCTATGTGAGCGGCACCGACAGCGTGTTGTTGACCGTTGCCATGCGCGATGACCAGAATCGCGCAGCCCCATTGCGTGTGATCCGCGCCGTGGCGCATGAAGTGCAGGATGTCTCCCACACGCAAACGGTGATGCCTGTTGCTGTGTCATTTGATGATCGCGGCAGCCAGGGCGATGCAGCCGCAGGTGATGGCGTCTTCAGTGCCCGCCTGCAGCCAGCCACGCAAAATTTCGCCGCGACACAAGGCACGATCCGTGTGGATATTGACCTGCAAAGCGATATCGGTGGCCCGGTTCACGCCTTCTTCGACATCGTCTACATGCCGCAAGTGCCCGCCGTGTGGAGTGGCCCCGTGCGCGAAAGCATGGACAACGGCTCACTGGATTTTCACCTCAAGGCAGAGATGCACGAGGCTGGTCGCTACATCGTCACCGCGCGAGCTTACGACGCCACAGGCAAGCCCTTTGCGCTGCTGAGCTTCAACGACGAAGTGCCCGCCGGCACGAACGACATCCGCCTGAGCCTGTTTGGCAAACTGGTGAGAGACGCCAAGCCCGTGTTCCCGATCACGTTGCGAGACATCGACGGCTACATCCTCTATGAAAGCCGCTTCCCTGATCGAGCGATGATGCCTCGCTGGCCCCAGACGGCCTATACAAGCCGCCCCCACAGCCTCAGCGAATTTGCAGACACCGAGTGGACCAGCGAGCAACGTCAGCGTTATCTCACCGAGTTCGGCAAGGACGTGCAAGTGGCCGAACAAAACCTGCGGGATGCGAGCAAGCCCGCTCAACCCTGACTCGGTTAGCGGGCCCGGGTGAGTTCACGCAAGGCGATGAGCAGTTGCGCACGGTCAAGCGGCTTGTGCATCACCTTGATTCCCTGTGCTTCGGCTTGTGCCCGGATGGAGGGATCAAGATCGCCTGTAACGAGGATGGCGGGCATCTCGTCGCAGAACTCGTGGCGCAGTTCGGCAATCGCATCCAGGCCGCTGTATGACGGGCCCAGCCGGTAGTCACAGATCACGGCACAGGGCCAGGCATCTCGCTCGGCAGCCTGGCGCACCAGGGCCATGGCGTTGTCACCACCCAGCGCCATGTAGCCACTGTGATCGAGCACGGTCACGACGGCCTCCAGCACGTGGGGCTGATCCTCCATCACCAGCACGCACTCGTGGCCTGTCGCCGTCATCGCGGCTTCGGTCGGTGCCGCTGAAGGCACTGGCAGCGCCTGGCTGGCGTCGCCCGGTGCGAACGCGATATCAAAGCAGGAGCCCCGCCCCAAACGGGAACGCAAGGTGATGCGGGTGTTCGTCAAAGCCAGCAGTCGGCGCACCACGCCCAAGCCCAGCCCCAGCCCATCTTGCGCACGCCGGGCCGCGTTTTGCACCTGGAAGTAGTCGTCAAATACCTTGGCCTGGTCCGCACTGGCAATGCCCATGCCGGTATCCCACACTTGACAATGGATGCGCCCGCCCCGGCTGCGCGCCCTCAATCGCACTTCGCCCTGGCTGGTGTAGCGCACAGCGTTCTCCAACAGGTTACGCAGCATGCGTTGTGCCAAAACAGGATCAGCATGGAGCCAGTCGTCGGTAGCTTGTACGGACCAGCGCAAGCCCTTCGCGCTGCAGGCCAGGGCGAACTCATGGTCCAGGGACATGAAGAGATCTCGCACAGACACATGCCGAGGTTGATAGGCGACCTTCTGTGCGTCGATCCGGGCGACATCGAACATCCGCTCGAACAAATGGCGCATGGAGGTGAGCGCGATGCCCAGCTTGTCTGCCACCTCGATCTGATAGAGCGTGCTCAGTTGCTGACGAAGGTGATCGCTCAGCAATTGCAGGCTGTAAAGAGGTTGGCGCAAATCATGGCTGGCTGCGGCAAAGAACTCGCTTTTCTCACGGTTGGCCTGATCGGCCAGCGCCTTGGCTCGCGTGACTTCGTCCACCTCACGGGCCAGCTCCTGCACCAATACCGCATTGCGCTGGCGCATGCGCGCTGCCTCGAAGAGGCGCCTTGAAATCGCCCGGCCCGCCAACAAGCCATTGATGCCGGCCGCCACCAGCAGCACGGCGATGTAGTGATCGACCTGGCCGCCATGCACCAGAAGGGCCAGCAACATGCTCAGCACGACCGGCGCCGTGCCCACCATGGCCAGGCCAAAATCTTCGATGGCATAGAAGGTCAAACCGTAGGTGAACACCACCACCGTGATCAGCAAAGGCAGTTGCCATTGCGCCGTCAAGCTGCCATAGAGCAAGGCACACAAGGCTCCACCTGACACCGCATGCACAGCCCGCCATCCCAGCAACAGCCATCTCCATGGCCGGTAGTTGCCTGCCTGCAGTTGAACGCGCCGAAACCGCACAGCCAAGGGGATGACAGCCAGACACACCACAATCATGCAGGCATACAAGGGCAGCCACAGGCCGATGGGCAGGCTCGACTTGGCGATGAGCACGCCAATCAGCGACAAGCCCACCAATTGCAAGGGCACGGCCTTGGGGTGATTGCGCCAACCACTGCCGATCATGTCGATCCAGATCGCGGCATCCTGCTCGCTCAAGCCATCGAGCGACAGGCACAAGAGCCTGTTGTCGCTACGCGCCTGCATCTGGATTGGCACAAGCCAGGATCAGGTGCACACGGCTGCTGACCTTGTACGCCCGCAGCAAACCGCTGACATGCAACTTGACCGTGTCCGGGCTGATGCCCAACTCATCGGAGATCACCTGATTGGAAAAGCCCTTGAGTACCAGGCGCAGCACTTCGCTTTGGCGCTGCGTCAGGCGCACTGTGGGCTGCCCAGGCGCGGCTTGCGGGTCTGCCGCAGGCAAGCGGCCTGTGACCTGCCAAAGCAAGTCACGCGGGAAATAGATGCCCCCACTGGCCATGGCCGAGATGCCTTGCACGAACTGATCCAGATCGCCATGTTTGGGCACGAATGCAGCCGCACCTTGTTGCAGGCACTGCATGGCGAGTTGATCGTCATCGGTGCCAGACACCACGCCCACCATCACATTCGGGGCCATGGCCTTGATGCGTTGCAGCGTCTCCAGGCCCCGGCTGTCAGGCAGGTTCAGGTCCAGCAGCACCGTGTCAATGGACGGCCCGTACTCACCTTGCAGGATCTGCACGGCCGCGCGCAGATCGCAGGCCTCGAACAAGCGGGCCGACGGGCGAAAGTCGGTGAACACGCGGACGATGCCTTCGCGAATCAAGGCGTGGTCGTCCACGATGAGGTAGGCGTCGCCGCGGCTGTGGGGTTCCTGTTTACTGCGCATAGCTGAAGAAGGTCTGTCCGACATTATGGGTGTCACCCGCTGCACACCGAGCAAGCGCAAAGCCCCCGATACCCGATCACACTTGTATCTGCGGGATATCAGTGGCAGCGAGCCGTGCACCTTTCCAGTTGCGCTTGAAAGTACACCCCCCTTAATTCGGTGTGGTACTGCTCACACAAGCCCAGGCACATGCGCCGCCTTGCCGCAGAGAGCGGCAGCAAAAGGCGATTTCGCCTACTTACATCTGATGCATCTGCACGCATCCCTGGCAGAAGGTGGCGCTGCAAGAT
>NZ_SCTN01000364.1 GCF_004297345.1 Aquabacterium sp.
CCAGGAAGAAATCGGCGCTAGCCGCGTGAAATGCGGCAGCTCGTTTGGATCTAGCTTGCTCAGTCTGGTTCAATTCCAACGTCCGGTTCGTAAAGTACGGAGGCATAACTTTTGCACCCGATTCCAGAACCATCTGAAAGCATGAAGAGTGATCCGGCCGAAGCTGACTCAGCTAGCAATGATTTTGGATCGAATGGCGCATCAACAAAAAACCGAAGAATTGGGGTCTTTGGATTATCAATTCCCACGCGAACAATCGATATGCCTGCTTGTGAAAGCCATTTCAGCGGATCCTGAAGTTCAGAAGGCACCCATTTGGCCCAAGCCTGCCGTGGAATCCAGTGCGAAACAAATTCAGACTGTCGTGCCATTTGCATCCAAAAGCCTAACGCCATAGTTAACCGGCGGCAGAGCATGAAGTGAGGAGGGCACCGCTACAGGCAATGAAAATGCCGAAGGCATGGCCTGTAGTGCCGTCCGCGTTGACCAATCAGTAGGCTGAGGCGCGCAGGAGATGGTGTAGAGGAACCGGCAACCTGACCGTGCGCCTTTGAAGTTCTGCCTCTGCATGACAACTCCCTTGTTTTGATTTCCAAAGATTTTGCCTGATGTCGGAGGCTCTGGCCATTCAGGTTGCGATCACAGAATTTTTTGGTTACGTACTACCACCTCGATCAACAAGAAGTACCACCGTCTCAGGGATGGTTTGGCACTTTTTTTGTTCCCAAGGCCGATGCCACTCGTCGGTGTTCCTTCGTAACCAGACAGGAGAAATCCATGCGCCCCTATCCCTCCCCTCTTGAAGACCTTGCCGCATTTGCCATCGCATTTTTCAGCGGTATTGCCTTCGCCGTCAGCATGACCAGCTACGTCAAATACCTGCGCAAGGAGCAACCCCATGCTCGGTGATGATTCAGACTGGCCTGATCAGCCAGGACCTTCACCATTTGGCCTAGATCGCCAAAGCACCTCATCGAGCCAACTACGTTGCCCACAATGCAGAGGCAGTCAGGTTTCGCAGCGCCACGTCGCTAGACGCGTGGGTGGAACCATTGGCTCTATCGCTGGCGCGGTTGGTGGTGTTTGTCGTGGACTTGCTGGCTACGAAGCTGGTCTGGCCATTGGGGCGCTGGCATTTGGTCCCCCGGGTGCTGTGCTTGGAGCTGTTTCTGGCGCAGTAATCAGTGCCCTCATGGGCGGAACAACTGGCTGGACCATCGGTACCAAGCTTGGCGCGGCTATCGACACATCCATTTTGGACAACTATCGCTGTTTGTCATGCCAGCACAGCTTCAGTCCAGCTGAGCAGCCTTAAAGCTCATTTGAAGCGCCACCTCTTTGCGAGGTCGGCTGCATCCCCTTACCTCTTGTGCACGCCATCGAGCCCCTGGGCATCGGTGCGCTTTCGCACGTCTCAATAGAAAGTCACATTCATGGCTCACCTTGTAGAAAACATGGCCTATGTCGGCCAAACGCCTTGGCATGAACTCGGCCACCAGCTCCCGCCCAAACAGCCCATTGAGGTCTGGGCAAAGAGTGCCGGCATGGACTGGTCCATTTGCGAAACCCCTGTGCGCTACATGACTGAGCGCAGCGGGATGCTCGGAGAGATCAAAACGGTAGATGATCAAAAGGTCCTCTACCGCAGTGACACCAAGGCCGCCTTGTCTGTCGTTGGTGGTCGCTACCAGGTAGTCCAACCCAAGACCGTCCTGGAGTTCTATCGAGACCTCACCGAGGTGTCCGGGTTCGAGCTGGAGACGGCGGGCGTTCTCAAAGGCGGCCGCAAGTTCTGGGCATTGGCCAAAACAGGCAAGACCAGTGTGCTCAAGGGCAACGATGTTGTCCACGGCTACATCCTGCTGGCTTCGTCCTGCGATGGCACCTTGGCCACCATCGCCACGCCAACCACCGTGCGCGTGGTGTGCAACAACACCCTCACCGTGGCCCTCAATGGGGCAGCGCACGCTGTCCGGGTGCCGCACAGCACCACTTTCGACGCTCAAGCCGTCAAGCAGCGACTTGGCATTGCAGTGAGCCAGTGGGACAGCTTCATGTACCGCATGAAGGCGCTGTCAGAGCGCAAGGTCAAGAGCCACGAGTCCATGAACTACTTTCTCAGAGTCATGTGTCAGACGGACTTGTCAGGCCCTGCGAATGCGTCCAGCCCAGCCTTGGTCAACGAGCGCGCACTCAAAGCCGTGCAAGCTCTCTACGACGGCCACGGGAAAGGCGCTGAGCTGGCCTCAGCCCAAGGTACCGCTTGGGGCCTGTTGAATGCCGTCACCCAGTTCGTGGACCACGAACGCCGAGCACGCAGCCAAGATCATCGATTGGACAGTGCGTGGTTTGGTCAAGGTGCTTCGCTCAAACAACGCGCACTAGACCATGCCCTGCAATTGGTTGCCTGAATTCATTCTTTCTCGCCTACGGCATAAGCCCCGCCCAGTTAATTCTGGGCGGGGCTTCTTGTTTGTCTTGCTCAATCAATGGAATCAACATGAACAACGCACAGTCAACGCCCAAGCCCATTCGAAGCAGGCCTGCGCTCAAGCTGATCAAAACCACGGACCTCAGTCGTGACGATTGGCTCAAGGTTCGCCAAGGTGGTATTGGCAGCTCGGACGCTGCAGCCGCTGTGGGACTCAACCCGTACCAATCGCAGTTGGCACTCTGGCTGAACAAGACCGGGCGTGATGCTCTCATGGACAAGCCCGATCCAAACGACGAGACCAGCCCCATGTACTGGGGCACCTTGCTGGAACCCATCGTGGCAGCGCATTACACCAAGCGAACAGGTAACCGGGTACGCAAGGTCAATGCAGTGCTACAGCACCCAAGCAACCCATGGATGCGTGCAAACCTGGACCGCGAGGTCATGGGATGCGAAGACGTACAAATCCTGGAATGCAAGACTGCGGGACTCAACGGTTCTCGCCTGTGGCAAGACGGTGTGCCCGAATACGTGCAGATTCAAGTCATGCACCAGCTGGCCGTCACAGGAAAACAGGCTGCTGATGTGGCGGTATTGATTTGCGGTCAAGAGTTACGCGTGCACCGTATCGAGCGTGACGAAACCATGATCGCGCGCCTGATCGAGTTGGAGCGTCGCTTCTGGCAAATGGTGGCACGTGACCAGCCGCCACCAGCCGATGGCTCTGATTCTGCACACCAGGCCTTGTTGGCGCTCTACCCCCGGGACACAGGTCAGACAGTCGATCTCTCAGGGGATGTTGGCATGGCAGCCGTGTTCTCCGACTTGCTGGCCGTGCGTCAGATGCTGTCTACGCAAACGCAGTTGGAGGAACAACTCAAGCAACAGATCCAACAGCGCATGGGCGAGGCTACACGAGCCATCTTTGAGACCGGCGAGGTCAGCTGGAAGCGCTGTAAGGATGGTTTGTCCATCGACATGGACAAGTTGGAGCAAGAACACGGCGCGCTGCTTGAGCGCTATGCCACGACACGTGTTGGCACTCGGCGGTTCTTGGTCACGCCGCAAAAGTAGGCCGTCGAGCCCTTCCCTCCCCCACACACCGTGACCAGGCTTTTTTCACTGCATGCCATGGCCCATCTTCATTTCAAAGGATATTGATCATGATGCTCAAAGGACTGGCGTTGACGCCACCTGTCATTGGCCGAATCTCCATCGGCAGAGTCGTCGAACGCAATGGCAAGCGCCTGCCAGAAAAGGACGATGAGTTCACGCTAACCAGCCAGGTTCAGCAGCGCGATGGGTGGATAGCACATCCGCTCGACGAGGTATTGCGCCGGGCCAATGCCACAGCAAAGTTGCGTAGCATTCCCATTCGACTCTTGTTTGATGACCCGGACCTGAATCTGCGCGCTAGCTATAGCTTGTTTGATCGCACCACTGGTCGCCCCATCTGCGTTGGAGATGGCCAGTCGTGCCGCCGCTCAACGTCAACGGGCATGCAGGTACTGCCCTGCCCCTCTCCTGAGGCTTGTGAGCCCTCAAATGGCCAATGCAAGCCTTTTGGACGGCTCAATGTGCGAGTGGACACGGCTACCTTGGATCTAGAACGCACGGGAGCACAATCGACCAGCAAAGGTGATGAGGACGCGCTAGGCAGCTTCATTTTTCGGACCACAGGCTTCAATAGCATCCGCACCCTGGCGACTCGCCTGAGCTATTTTCATGCCGTTTCTGGTGGACGACTCTCAACGATGCCACTTGAGTTGCGCTTGCGTGGCAAGTCAACGGCTCAATCGCATAGAGCGCCGATTTACTACGTGGACTTGGCCCCACGAACAGGCTGCGCGCTAACTGAGACCGTTGCCTGGGCCCTGGCTGAGTGGGATCAGCGGCAAGCGTCTGGGTTCAACCAGGGCGCCCTTGACGAGGCAGCACGCACCGGCCTGGCGATGGGGGCGTTTGAAGAGTCTGCTGATGAGTCACAGTCAGTGGTGGAAGAGTTCTTCCCAGCCAACCACCTGGACACTGCATCAACTGACAATCAGCACCCAGCGGCCCAGCATACGCTGGCCGACAAGCTGGCACGAAAGCTCACTTAGTCCACCAAGGCAACAAAGTGAAGCCCCCTGTTAGCCGGTTGCGGGTCGTCACAAAACGGGGGGCACATTCCTCTGCACCTTCAAGCGCCGCTCAACCTCTTTGAGCAAGTCAGACGGTGCAATGTCCAAGGCATCGCACAAGCGGAACACCATTCGAACGCTCGGGCTATTGCGGCCCAGTTCTATCAAGGACAAGTAATTTCGGTCCACGTCCGCGCGCAACGCCAAGTCGGTCTGTGACCACTTGCGTTTGGTTCGCAGGCTTCGCAGTGCCTGCCCGAATGCTTGATCTGGTTCCAAGGGCTTGCTCAATAAGGTGAGCAAGGTTCAGGTGCGAGAACACCCGAATTGCCGCATATATACGGCAAAATGATTCCAGTGAGTGAGACCAAAACCACCGCGGGGAACTCATCCCTGAGGCGTCAATTTGGCTGGACATATAGGCAAACACCGCTCCAGGTGGACGCCTGTCGTCCATTTCCGCTTTTCAAGAGGCTGGGCTACCACCATTCATTTAGGGGGCCTGACCGATTTCAATAGGGTTGTACTTATGAGATTCGAAATCAGCGAACGCGTCACGACCTCCCGGTCTGACAAAGAACTGCTTGCCGCGCTGCAAGCGCAATTCCAAAAGGTCGCACGCAGTGTTGACACCGAGGGGCAGCGCTTCAAGGCATCCGCCTTGGAAGCCTCCTTTGGCTCGATTAACCGCAAGGACGAAGCCCTGGTCTACGTCAAACCCATTGAGGGCGGCCAGCTCCTTGTCGCCGACGTGCTCTATCGCCCTTCCATGGCGTTCTGGATCATTTTGCTGATCACGGCGTTCTCGGCGATCGGCTGGCTCATTCCCATATTCTTTTACATCACGCAGAAAAAGACGGTGGAACAGGCTGTGCGTACTTGCTTTGAGCGCGTCAAAAACGAGTTCACACAAGCTGGCCTTGCGCCCAGCCTTGTGCGATCCACTTCCTTTGAGGACGCCTTGGAGCAATTGGGGCGACTCAAGGACAAGGGCCTTTTGAACGACGACGAGTTTGCAGCCCGTAAGCAAGCCTTGCTGGATGGCCACGCGCAAGGCGCTCAGGTGCGATCACCAGCCGTGATCACTCAACATGAGGTTGCCGGCAGCGAACCAAGAACTATCCATGGCGGTCCACTCGCCCTCGACCTGGATCTTCCCCCTGGCATCAAGGGCTGGTCATGGGGCGCATTCTTCCTCAACTTCTTTTGGGCCATCCCCAATCGCACCTGGATCGGTCTGCTTACAGCCATCCCCATCATTGGATTCCCAATGCCGCTCATTTTAGGATTCAAAGGACGTGAATGGGCCTGGCGCAATCGCCAGTGGGACAGCGTTGAGCACTTCAACCGAGTGCAACGTCAATGGACAGTGGCGGGCGTCATCTTTTACGTGGTGGCCATAGTGATCATCGCTTTTGGCAAGGCATACCCATCGCTCGAAGCCAGGTTCAATCCGCAAGATGAAGGCGAACACTCGGCCCAGAAAGAACTCGGAGGGTCTCAACCCGTCCAGATTGCGCAAGCTGCACTGGACTTGGCCGCCAGTTCCGCCAGTCAGGCTCAAACACCTGCACCCACTGCAGACGACTCGACAACCAACCCGCAGCAGGATACGCAAGAAATCTTTACGGGAAACACCAATCCGCAGTTCACTGCGACCACGATGGCCGGTAGCGTGTACTTGGTCGAGGACGCACAAAAAATCCACTATCTGGCCCTCAACGGCACCCCTCTCTTCAATGGAGAAGACGCCAAGTACCAGAACCCAATCAAACTGTTCACACTCTCCAGTAATGAGCAGGCCTTGCTTGTTGAAAGCTCGGGGGGGCGAGGCACCAGTTGCGAAACGCTCTTCTTCTTCGTGCTCATCAAGCGTTCAGGGCAGGTATCTTGGACACCTGAGTTCGGCTCTTGCTTTCATGGCGGCACCTACGCCCAGTCGGGTGATCAGATTTTGCTGACGATCCCCAAGATGGGCGGCGTCAGTCGCTACGTCTTAAGAAACGGTGAGATACGGGAAGACGGTCGACTCGTTCAGATCGTTCAAAGCCGCGAAAACGACCCGGCCGACTAAGCGCACGCCCCTGCCCATCAAGCACACGTGCCGTTCACGTGTGCTTCATCGCGCTTACGGCAACTTGCCGTAAGCGAAGCCCTGGCTTGGACACACCTTCCGCTGCAGTGCGCCGGTACGCATATCCGACAAGTCATTTGGACGGACTGTTTGCCCGAGTACACGCTGGTCCCCATCCTTTCAATCAAGTACTTCAACGAGCCGCCTCGTCGGCCATTCCGTCATGAAACTCAAACACAAACTCATTCTTGCCTACGTCGCCATCGGTCTGCTGTACGCCTGCTACGCCCACTTCTTTGGCGCCAACCCCAGCAAACCATGGGGCTGGCACATCGGTCAAGGGTTGGTATGGCCTGCGGTGCTTATTCCTGGCCTTGGCTCATTGATCGGCGGCGTGATCATCATCGCCTTCGTGATCGCCATCACTGTGCTGTAAGCAAGCACGCATCCACTTCAAGTGGTCTAGCGATGAGGTATCCAAATATCAACACCACCTTACGGTGGTGCATCGGCGCAGCCATGATCATGCTGATAGCAGGCTGCGATGGCAGCATCAACTTCACCATTGACGGAGCTGTCAAACACTCGACAAACGGCGAACTATTCAGGGGCGCGGCCTTCAACCGTGAAACCTTTGATGAAGACCCGGAAAGGTCGAAGAGCCGTAGAGATCTGTACGAGTTTGTAGCGGATAAGGCGGGGGTGGACACAAAGCGCAACTTCTTGGAGACGCTGCGCGCCAATCCTCACTACAGCGACGTAGTGATCACCAGCAAGTCCTTGGCGCCAGGGGATGAAACTGTGGATGCCATACAGGTGAAATTTGACGTTGATAAACAAGTCCATGTTGCCATCAACTTCTTTCAGCCAGCGAAACGGGTCTTGGGCCCACTTCGCTTGAACAAGCTACCGATTCTGGACTCCATTGCCCTATCCATGAACGGCAGCCCCATCAGGACGACAGACGGCGACGCGATTCTGTTGGCTCGGATTTTGAGCAGTGAAGCCGACGACTTCTCAAACCGTCTGAGTAAAGCCGTTCAATCGTTGAAGGAACAAGCCATCATCGAGACACAGTGCAGGAAATCTCTGCCCAACACAGATGACTTCGAGGTAAACCCGATGCTTACTCCGCCAGAGCAAGAACAGGCTTACCGATCATTTGAGAAACGGCAGAACGAACTGGTCAAGACATGTGTTCAGCAACGCATTCGCCAAGGCAGTCGCTGAAGCAAAACAAAGCACCATAAAGCCCATCTAGACGAGAGTTGTCTAGATGGGCTAACGGGGCAACTCCATTTTTTGCTGAGCGGAGAGACTTAACAACAGAACAATAGGCGCAGTCTGGTGCGTGGTCAACGGACATGCACGCGAAGGTATCGCTGCACATTCAAAAGTCA
>NZ_SCTN01000048.1 GCF_004297345.1 Aquabacterium sp.
GCAGGATGTTGAGGCGCGCCATCACCTGCGACCACCCTTGCCACCCGCCTTGGCTGCCGGCTTGCCGCCAGACTTCGCACCAGGCTTGCTGCCCCGGCTCTTGCCTGCTGCAGCCGGGCTTGCCACCAGCGCCTCGGACCAAGGCACATTCGTGCGCTCAGCCACACGCAGCACGGCCGAACGCGAACGCGGATTACCCGAGATCTCTTCAGCAGAAGGCTTGATGCGCGCAATCGCATCCAACATCAAAGGCTTGGGCTGCGCAAACGGCACGCGGCGATCAACCTCTTCGCGGCTGTGCTTGGCGATGAAGTTCTTGACGATGCGATCTTCCAACGAATGGAAGCTGATGACCGAGAGGCGTCCGCCAGGTGCCAGCGTGGTCAAGGCAGACTCCAGCGCGTCTTCCAACTCACCGAGCTCACGGTTGACGTGAATCCGAAGAGCCTGGAAGGTTCGGGTTGCGGGGTCTTGGCCTGCTTCACGGGTTTTGACCGTACGAGCCACGACCGCCGATAGCTCGGCAGTGGTTCGCACAGGCTGTCCTTCATCGCGGCGAGCGACAAGCGCCTTTGCAATGGGCCAAGCAAACCGTTCTTCGCTGTAGTCACGGATGACCTGCGCAATCTCGTCGGCCGAAGCGTGCGCCAGGTAGTCGGCTGCACTCTCGCCTTGCGTGGTGTCCATGCGCATGTCCAGCGGCGCATCGAAGCGGAAGCTGAAACCGCGAACGGGATTGTCGATCTGCGGCGACGACACGCCGATGTCCATCAACAAACCATGCACCTGAGCCAAACCCAGATCGGCCATCACATCCGCCCACGACGAGAACGGTGCGTGCACGATCTGAAAGCGTGGATCGGTGATGGCGCTCGGCCCCTGCGTGGCGTGCGCCACAGCCTCTGGATCGCGGTCCAGCGCGATCAGGCGAGCCTGCGGCCCCAGCTTGGACAACAGCAGACGCGAGTGCCCGCCACGCCCGAAGGTGGCATCCACGTAGACGCCCTGAGGGTGCGGGCCCACAGCGGGATCCCACAAACCCTCGACCGCCTCGTGCAGCAGGACAGTTCGATGCTGCCAAGGTGTGACTCCTTCCTGCATCGCGTCAGAAGGTGAAGTCTTGAAGGGCCTCGGGCATGGGCTGCGCCATGACCGAGGCTTCGTGCTCGGCGTACTTCTGGGCATCCCACAACTCGAAGTGGCTACCCATGCCCAGCAACATCACTTCTTTGGTGAGGCCTGCTGCAGCACGCAGTTCAGGCGAGATCAGGACGCGCGCGGCGCTGTCGATCTCGACGTCCATGGCATTGCCCAGAAAGATCCGCTTCCAGCCTGCCGCCGACATGGGCAGCGCGGCAACCTTGTCGCGGAAGGTTTCCCACGCGGGGCGCGGGAACACCATCAGGCAGCCATCGGGGTTCTTGGTGATGGTCAGCTGGCCTGCGCAAAGAGCTTGCAAAGCGTCACGATGGCGCGAAGGGACGGCCATGCGCCCCTTTGCGTCCAGCGACAACGCTGATGCTCCTTGGAAGACGAGACTCACACAAAACCCCACGAATTTGCACTAAATCCCACTTTACCTGATCCGCACCCCCAAAACAAGGGAAAAGCGAAAAAAAGTTCAATGAAATCAAAGACTTAGGCGCGATTCGGAAGCAAAAATGCAGAAAAAAAGTCCTTATAAATCAAGGACCTGCAAAGGTGTGTGGAAGTGGAAAATGAGGAGTCTCCCCCTTTGGGGCTGGGATATCCCCGATCTGATTTACAAAGCGCAAGGGCCAGCCGACCGGGCGCGAACACCTGGTCGACCGGCCCTTGCGCCAGTCAGGAAGCGGATTGTGACAGGTGGATCAGGCCTGCTTGTGCTCCTGGCGCTTGCCGCGGACGCGCGCCGCCACCAAACCACCACCGATCAGCCACAAGGCCATTGTCGAAGCCTCAGGCACCGACGACACGCCAATGACAACGGGGCCCAGGTCCCAGCCGATGTAGGTGTAACCCTGAACCTTGCCGTCAATGACATCGGCCAGCGAATGCCCAGCCAGATCACCGTTGAAGCTGAACTGGTCGGTGCGGACGTAGCCAAGGTCGTAGTTGTACACGTGGACAGTATTGGCCCCTTCCAGGAAGTACAACTGCCCTTCTTCGTAGCCGATCAGGTTGCCCACCTTGCCGGCCAGCGAAGCACCATTCCAGCCAGCCGCGCCGCCCGTCAACGAGGTCTTCTTCGAGTCGAACTCCAGCGTGCCTGTAGGGTAGTTGTAGTAGCTCAAGGTGCCATCGGCATCCAGCCAAAGGGAGTTGTCGTCCCCCATGGCCAGCAGCTTGTTGTTACCCAGCAGAGACTGCCCAGCCTGAGGCCCACCCGTCAAAGTCAACGGATAGACAGCCCGGTCCACATAGGTCGTCGGCTTGTCGATGTAGAAGTCTGCCCAGTAATTCTTGTTGGACACCTTGGGGTCAACGAAGTTGATGTCCCAGTCCTCGGAGATGTCACGTGCGCGGGTCAGCGTGGTGGCGTTGCCGATCACATTGGGCGAATTGATCAGGGCCGTCCACAGGTTGTTGCTGGTGGCCTGGTTGTTGCCATCGCCCACAACCAGATCAGGGAACATGCTGTAGAGCTGCGCGTGCGGACGCACGTCATAGCCCGTGGATGGGTACCACTCTTCTGGATAGACCGTCGCGCCAGCCGAGGTCGTGTAGCGATCCTCCTCCTGCCAGCGGGAAGCCTGGGTCCAGTTATAGGTGGAAGCCTGCGCCTGCACCACACCTGTCACAGCCAGCACCGCCACTGCGGCGAGTTGTGCCATGCGAATTTCCTTGTTCATCAAACTACTCCTGTCAAACACTTCAAAACACCTGACTGGCAATATCGGACGCGTCATCTGCCACAAAATCTGAATCACCCGAAAGTGAAAACATATTTAGTCAATTCAAATCACGACACAAAAGTGCCCTCTGGCGACGCACCCAAGACTGCGAACCCGAAATTCATCTGCGTCACCGAATTCCACGACCCAATAACGCAGCACTGCTCCGCACCAGATTGCCCTCTCACGAAGGCGCTGATTCGCAATCCCAGCGGCATGCATGAATGGTATTGACGGAAAAGAATCCTGCCTTGACATACCCTGCCCCAGAGAGGCAGCAAATATCAAACGAACCCCCACTCGTTAATTAATACCGGACAGCACCCTCAAGCGCGGGGGCAGTATTTGTACCTAGCGCCGATTTATAGAAATCGCCCCTCAAAGTCTGTCGGCCTGCTTACACTTGTCGCACGAAACGCGGCAATATTTACCGCGAATCAGACACAGATATTGCCAATATCTGCCGACATTTGACTTTGACTGCCATACTCTGCCGAGAATGCCCCACGCCACGATCTACGTTGCCGGTACAGCCGCCAGCCTGTTGCTTGATTACATGGATCAAGCGGGCCTGGCTCAACCCACTTTCAGAGCCAAGCTTGAAGCACTGAAAGCCTCACCACGCATGCCGATTGCGACCTGGTGGGAGATCCTGGTCGAGCTGGAGCAACTGCATCCTGTCAAGGCCCTTGGCATCCACATCGGCAAACTCACCCAGGCCCATCACGTCGGCATGCTGGGCTACCTGTCCATCTACAGCGATACCTTGGTGCAGGCACTCACGCGCTTCAGCCGCTTTCAACGCTTGCTGCACAACATGGCGCCCAGCAAGGTGTATGTCGAAGGGGAGGATCTGGTCGTCTGGTGGGATCCGACCGAGGGCGTGTCCCACCTGCTGTCCGATGAGGTGCTGGTGGCGGGCCTGGTGACCCTGATCCGGCGTCACGGCGGCAACCCACAGGTCTCACCCAGGCTGGTCGGGTTCCCTCAAAGCCGCCCCGACGATGTTCAGCCCTACGAAGATTTTTTCCAGTGTCCCGTGGTGTTCGGGCGCGAGGCACTCGTTGTGCGACTGTCCGCCAAGGACATGGCCCTGCCCGTCAACACCCGGGACCCGCATCTGATGGCGTTGCTTGAACAGCAAGCCGAAATGATGTTGCAGGCGCTGCCGGATCGCGATGCCCTGCTCAAGCAACTGCGGCATCACATCTCCATGTCACTGCAGGACGGCACGCCTGAATTTGGCGATGTAGCCACGCGCATGGGCATGGCCGAACGCACGCTGTACCGCTACCTGCAGGAGCGCGGTTTGCGCTACAAGGCCATCCTCAATGAAAGGCGTTTCGAACTGGCCAGGGACTATATGCAGGACGCCAAGCTCTCCCTGCCCGAAATTGCGCTGCTGCTTGGCTATGCCGAACAAAGCGCCTTCTCGCGGGCGTTCAAGGAATGGTCAGGCGAGACACCGGCCAGCTATCGTCGCGCACGCCTGGGCCATGCACGCCAAGTGCGATGAGCCCAGCTGACATCGGACAGCGCAACCGAGGATATGCGTGCCAGCAACCCCTGAATGCGGGACAAATGCCCCAGTTCCGTGACATGGATCAAGCAAGGTCATTGCGAATCGTTCGCATTTAAATCTAGAATGAGGGCATGAAATCGCAGCGCCACCCTCATCACAGCAAGTCGCCAGCCATCACGCTGGACAAGCTGCCCGTGCGGGCGGTGGCGACGATTCAAGACATCAAAACCGGCCACCATGACGGCGGCGCGCTCAAGCGGCGCCTGATGGAGTTGGGCTTTGTCCCCGGCGAGCGGGTGCAGGTGCTGCGCCGCATCTTCTTCGGTCGGGGCCCGCTGGCTGTCCGCGTGGGCACCAGCACTTTCGCCATGCGCAAGCTGGAATCCTCCCTGATCGAAGTTGTGCTGGCCTGACAGCAGGAGTTGTGCTCATGGCCGCCGTGACACCCGATGTGTCCACCTCCCCGCTGATCGCCCTGGTCGGCAACCCCAACTGCGGCAAGACTGCCCTGTTCAACCGCCTGACGGGCGCCAAACAGAAGGTCGGGAACTACGCTGGCGTGACGGTGGAGCGCAAGGAAGGGCAATTTGTCTCCCCAGGCGGCCAGACCTGGCGCCTGCTGGACCTGCCTGGCGCTTACAGCTTGCTGGCTGCCACCCCCGATGAAGCCATCACCCGTGACGTGATTGCCGGCGTGCGCGCGGGCGAATCTGCACCAGTTGGCTTGGTCTGCGTGGTCGATGCCACCAATCTGCGCCTGAACCTGCGCATGGTGCTGGAATTGCAGACCCTGGGCGTGCCCA
>NZ_SCTN01000365.1 GCF_004297345.1 Aquabacterium sp.
ACGCGGTTGTGCGTGTAGGCCAGCGGGGCTTCGCTGTCGTGGCTGATCTGCTTGTAGAACTCGTTGTACTGCTCTTCCGTGATGTCGCTCTTGGAGCGGCTCCACAGTGCAGCAGCCTGGTTGACGGTTTCCCATTCGTCCCTGGTGACTTGCTCGCCCTTCTCGGCATCCCACTCTTCCTTTTGCATCAGGATGGGCAGGGAGATGTGGTCGGAGTATTTGCCAATGACGTTGCGCAGCTTCCAGGCGGAGAGGAACTCGTCTTCGCCTTCGCGCAGGTGCAAGATGATGTCGGTGCCGCGGGTGGGTTTGGTCGTGGCTTCGACCTCGAAATCGCCCGTGCCTTCGCTGATCCAGCGCACGCCTTCGCTGGCGGCAGCGCCTGCGCGGCGCGATTCCACGGTGATCTTGTCGGCCACGATGTAGCCGCTGTAGAAGCCCACGCCGAACTGACCGATCAGTTGCGCGTCCTTCTGTTGATCACCCGACAGGCGGCCCATGAACTCCTTGGTGCCCGACTTGGCGATAGTGCCCAGGTGATCGATGGCTTCGGCTTCGCTCATGCCAATGCCGTTGTCACGGATGGTGAGCGTGCGGTTGGCCTTGTCGATGAGGATGCGCACTTCCAGATTGGGCGCATCTTCATACAGGCCGCTGTTGTCCAGCGCTTCAAAGCGCAGCTTGTCACAGGCGTCCGAGGCGTTGGAGATCAGCTCGCGCAGGAAGATCTCCTTGTTGGAGTAAAGCGCGTGCGTGACCAGGTGCAGCAGTTGCTTGACCTCAGCCTGGAAGGTGTGTGTTTGCTTTGTCATGGCGTGTTCTTGTGCAGACAATGGGTTGCTGAAAGAGGAACAGTGCCCGACATCTGATGGCTGCGGGGTCGAATTCAAGGGCAGGTCATCTTTTTTCGAATTTTTTTAACGGCACTTGCGCAAACAGCAAAATCTGCCATAGAATCTTGGTCTCGATGGCGCTTTAGCTCAGCCGGTTAGAGCGACGGAATCATAATCCGCAGGTCCGGGGTTCGAATCCCTGAAGCGCCACCAAAATTAAGCCTAGTGCGACAAGCACTTGGCGCTGAAAGCCACCCTAGCGGTGGCTTTTTGCTTTGTGACCACGCCATGCGATGTAAGGGCGGATGTAAGACAAAAAACGGGGTTTTGCACTGAGCACAGGAATGAACATTGAAAGCACGCAAGGGCCATGAGGCCCAGATCACCCTCGGTGAAGGCTGGCGCCAGTTCGCGTTTGATCGCCCTGACCTTGAATACATGGGCGTGATCCGGCGCGGCATCGAAATCGGTGCCCTGGCCAGAGACAAGGCCAGCGCGTTTTGGCAAGTCAATGGCGACATGCGCCAGGTTCTCAACTCAAGCAGGATTCAGGCGCTGCTGCGGTCGGCCAGACCAGCTCTCCGGCCTGCCCCCGTGGTACGCCAACCCACATCAGAACAGCGGGCGGCCGTGGTTGTCACCGTGAAGCCCAAACGACGGGTGATTGTTCGCGATTGAAGCAAGGCTAGCCGCCCCCTGCACAGCGGTCGGGGCGCGTATGCTTGCCACAGTTCATCTACCGCGACCTCGCGAGCTTGAAAATAGAAACAGCTTCCACCAACTGCTGGCCTTGGTTCTTCAGGCTCTCCGCAGCGGCGGCACTTTCCTCAACCAGAGCAGCATTCTGTTGGGTGACTTGATCCATCTGACTGACTGCATCGCCTACTTGTTGGACGCCTGAGCTTTGCTCAACCGTGGCTGAGGTGATTTCGGCCACTATATCGCTGACACGTTGGATCGAGTTGACGATGCCTTCCATAGTCTTGCCTGCTTCGTCCACCAAGTTAGAGCCTTGCTCAACTTGATCAACGCTGCGACCGATCAGGGCCTTGATTTCCTTGGCGGCTTCTGCGCTACGCTGGGCCAGCACGCGCACCTCCCCTGCAACCACAGCGAAACCGCGGCCTTGCTCCCCTGCTCTCGCTGCTTCAACTGCGGCGTTCAACGCAAGGATGTTGGTCTGGAAGGCGATGCCATCAATCACGCCGATGATGTCGCCAATCTTGCGGCTGCTATCGCTGATGCCATCCATGGTTGAAACAACCCGCCCAACTACTTCCCCGCCTTGCGCGGCAATCGTTGCAGCGCTCTGTGCCAACTGATTGGCTTGCCTAGCGTTGTCCGCGTTGTTGCGAACGGTGCTACCCAGTTGTTCCATCGTGGCTGCGGTCTCTTGCAACGCGCTTGCCTGCTCCTCGGTGCGCTGACTCAAATCAGCGTTGCCTTGTGCAATCTGAGAGCTGGCAGTTGCCACGCTTTCTGCGTTCTGGCGCACGTCGGCCACCACTTGTACAAGGTTGTCTTGCATACGACTCAAAGCCTGCAAAAGTTGTGCGGCCTCGTCTTGCCCTGGGGCAGCAATCCGTGATGTCAAATCGCCAGCAGCCACGGTATTGGCCACTTCCACAGCCTGCTTGATGGGAGTGACAATCGAGCGCGTAATGACCCATGCGAACACGACACCAATCAGAGCGCCAATGGCCATGCAGCCGATAGCCATCGTCAGGGCTGCGGAATACACAGACTTGGCCTTTTCACCTTCGTCTATCCCACCCTTGTTGTTCTGCTCAACATCCGCAGAAATTGCGCTTAGTGCTGAAGCGAAATCTGCTGCACTCTTACCTGTGGCCAAGGCCCGAGCTTGATCAAAGTGGGCTGCTCCGCCGTTTGACAGCTCCACCAACTCTGCGTCTGTCTTGAGCCATTGGTCTAACTTGGCGCGGATGTCGTCCGCCAACTTCCGCTCGTCGTCCCCAGAAAGGAGTGCTGGGTAGTACTCCTTCCAGGACGCTGCCAACTGAGCATCGGCCTTGCTTGCAGCTGCAATCTGCACGGCCTTTCCCTCTGGCGTTGTCTCAAGTACGTGGCGAAGGTGCGCCCGGCGCAGCGAGTTCGCGCTTGCCCGAATTACGCCAAGCACGCGAATGGATGGCATCCAACTGCTGGCAAGCATGTCTGCACCAGCGTTCACGCGTGAGATTTGCAAAATGCCCAACGCACCAATCAAGATGCTGATGCCGATCATGGCAATGAACGCAACCCATAGGCGGGAACCAATTCGCAGTGAGTTCATGAGCGTTGCCCCGAGTAAATCTCAAGAAGAGAGTCCTGAACACAAGCCGCTTGTGCGGCCATCATGGGCTACTCTTGGCTTGTCTCGGGGCTATCGGCAATGCTTTCACAAACTGGAGTCGATACTCGTCCCCCTGTGAAATATGGACGCTAGCCAGCAAGAGACGGCCGAGAAACCAAGGTGGTGTGGCCCCTTGGTCCCGCCAGAAAGAACAAAGCCCGCACGCGGCGGGCTTGATGCTCATGAAGTAGCGATTACTTCTTATCGAGCCACTGGGCAACGCCGCCATGGCGCGAGCAAGAACCAGAGTGCGTCTTGTTGTGGCTGTACGTGCCATCCTTGCACTGTGCGTTGGCACCTTCAGGCGACTGAGCATCGGCCTTGGCTGCTGCTGCTGCAGGTTTAGCCGTCGCTGGCTTTGCGACGGGAGCAACTGCAGGCGCTGCCGGGGCTTCGGTCTTGGCAACCGGGGCAGGAGCAGCAGGAGCCTTCACAGATGGCCGGGACTCCTTGCCGGCACCAGGTGCCTTGGCATCAGCAGCGGAAGCGGCTGCAGCAGCCTTCTCGGCCTTCTTTGCAGCCTTCTTATCGGCCTTCGACAGCTTGGCAGGGGCGCTGGCGGGCGCTGAGGCTGCGCTTGCTGCGGCATCTGCTGGTGCCGCCTTCGGCTTCTTGGCTTCGGCCGTGGTGGCCAGAGCCAACAGACACAGGGCAACGATTGGAAGGATGCGTTTCATGGTGGGCCTCACAGCGGGTTGGGAGATAGTTCCTTAACGCTGGCACGACTGGCTCGGATGACAGCAATCGTAGGCATACGCCGACAGCCCCTGTCACACATGACGGACGGCTTTCGCTTTTCTTCCTAGGAGGTCTGCGATGGGACTGTTTGATTCGATTACAAGAGAAGTGCTCGGCGCCTTGTCTAACGCGAACTCCGAGCATCATGCTGGGCTGCTCGATGCAGTCTCTGGGATGCTTAACAGTCCACAAATCGGTGACCTGAAGCACGTGTACAGGTGAATTTCGGCCGACATGACACCAAGTGGCTGATGCTCAGTGTGGCGACACTGACACCCATAGAACGATGCGTGCGCCTCCGTTTCAATTACTTGCAAATTTCATGATGCAAAATTGAAATTGTCATACGGCGATGCACTTTTCGCTGCTAACCTGATTTGGTTCGTTAATCAAAGCACGAAAAATATCAGGGAATAAATTCCAGGGCGCGATTTTGTCGCTGAACCGCAAGTGAGGCGGCAGCTTTGTTTTTCGTCTGATTGATGGGCATTGGCGAGGCGCATAAACATGTGCGCTTCGGATATTCAATCAAATCCTTTTATCAATATCATGAAAAAGATTGCAATCCTCGCTTTGGCTCTGGCCGCTTCTTCTGCTTTTGCCACGACCAGCGCCACGGGCAAAATCAGTTCCATCTCCTTCAGCAACCAGAACCAGACCTACACGGTGGCTCTGTCTGTGACTTCGGGCGCACCTGCTTCTTGCAACACCACTGCTACGTACGTCTTCCAATCGACGCGCGGTGACGCCAGCGTGAACGTCACGGGCGGCGAATCGCCGTCCTTCCCCCAAGGTTTGGAAATGCTGCTTGCTGCCTATAACGGCGCCAAGACGGTGACCATCAAGGGCCTGGGCATTTGCACCACGGCCAACGGTGCAGAGCAACTCGGCGTCGTGACGCTGCAATAATTATTGCAGACAACTCATATTTTAATATGGGTTGTCAAGGCTGGCTGATAAGTTGGCCTTTGGATTTTGCAGAACCCTCTCTGAATGGCGAGGGTTCTGCTATTTGTGCAATTGTGATATATAAAAAATTTCATCAGATTGCAGCCCACTCTCTGGATGGCCACGGCATAACTGGCCTGATAAAACAAATGGGTTAACCTCGCATTGCCCAGGGGTTCCCGCTGGGTTTCGACCAGCACGATGGACTCGAAGCTGTCTTGCTCGCCGTTCAAATGCGCCCGAGGCCACGCTCCTTCAACCAGCGGCAATTTCGACCGATGTGAGAAATCTGCACATCGACCCGGGCCCCCAGAACGGGGTTCCAGCCCTTCGCAGGTTTCGACCACTACAAGTCAAATTTGAGGCGTGAGCCTGACAAGGCAGATGCCCAAAGTGGGCGCCTGCTTACCGAGAACCCCACTTTGGGCCCATCGAAGCGGGCGCCTACAGCCAAGTGACTGAAAGCGTACACGTTTGGCGTGTACCCCTTGGCCCTCCAGAAAGAACAAAGCCCACCACGATGATGGGCGGGCTTCTTACCTAACCGATGGCGGCCATCAATCAGGCTGAGTACAGTCTAGGCCGGCATTGTTGCTGGATCGTGTCTGCCTGAGCCAGGCAAGTAAAGACGTGGGGCAGTCACCGGCAATAGGCCACAACAATGATGGCTCACAAGGTGCGCAGTTTCGTGCGCGGAAATGCGCGGAAACTGTTTCGAAACTTCGCAGTGCTGGTGGCCGTCTTCCCTAGCGTGGGCGGTTTCTAAACGTTCGGAAACTGCGCGGAAACTTCGCAGATTGCTTTGCGGGTTTCGTGGCAACTTGGCTGGAAACCATTGCCGTGTAAACCTCGCCCTGGCGCTAACCAGGGCACTAACCATCCGCGCTAACCTTCCGCAATGTCGATCAGCAAAAGCACAGTTGAATCCCGTTCTTTTGCTGCATGTTCACCATGTCAGTGATGGACACCATCGCCGCCGAGATGCGTTGCTGATAGTTCTCGAAGGTTTCAAGCGGGCTGCAGCGTTCACCAAGGAAGGCAATTACAGCCAACTCAAACTCAGCACAGGCAGCGCTGTACTGAATACTGGCGCTGGCCATCGCCTCATTGCCTACGCTCATGGCTAAGCCTTCATGCCCAGCGCCCGCAAGGCTAAGCACCTCACCCCTGGCCCGCTGAACCTGATTGCTCAGGCGGTCCATCGCAGCGGATAGCTTGCCTGTGGCGACTTCGAATGCATCCGCCTCTGAGATCCCGACACGACGCGGGCTGGTGGTGTTTGAATTGCTCATTGTTGCGCTCCCCATTAACGACCAATCAAGATGGACATCGGCATCATGGACGGGTCGAAATGGCGCCCGCCCGCTGCAGGCCCAGACATCTCTTTGGCCTGATGCTTCGTCACCACCTCGGCCACCTTACGTCCATCCATGTGGTGATGCGTATGAACGTGAATTTCCTTGCTTTGCGGCTTTACCGTCTCGATGCCGGAGTCGCCCCATGATCCAGTGGCGCCGCTGCTGCCCCAAGAGCCTGTTGCACCACCGGATTGATAGCCAGGAACGCCATTGATTGCCAAAGCCTCCTTGGCCTCTTTGCTTCCGAAGAAGGCGAAGATTCGCGCCATGGTTTCACCCATCTTGTCGGCTGTTTTGGTGCCTTCAATCATTGAGTAGATCAAAGATCCGAACACCAAGCCGCCGCCCAGCGCCAGCGCCAAACCACCCGCGCCGGACGCAGCCAACCCCAGTCGGCCAATTAGCCCAGTTGCCTGGCCAGCCGCGCCGAACTCCATTCCAAGGCCACCAAGACCCGCCTTGAACAGCGCCAGCGAGCCACCAGCAGCGGCCAGCCCGGTCAAAGCCAGACCCGTGCCGGTGATGGCGGTGGTCAGCGTCGGGAACTCCTGGGCCGTGTTGGATACCGCTTTGAGCACTGCTGTCAGGGCCTCAACTCCCTTGATGGCTGCCGGCAAGATGGTCAACCCAAGTTCACGCATCGCATCCGTCCATCGGGCTTGCAGTTCGCCAAACTTGCTGTTTGGGTCGTCGCCATAGGCCTTGATAACGGCGTCATACCCCATCGCGTTCTTCGCCAACTTGGCGTCCCGTGCAATTTGCAAAAGCTGGGTCGACATGATGGAGCCTTGGTTGCTCGCGGTTCGATTGCTCAAAAGGTCGTTTGTCGCCTTGAGGATGTCTCCTTCACTCGTGACGCCGTGAGCAGCCAGCGCAGGCAGGAATACCGTCCGCATCCATGCAGTTGGGTTCGACTGCAAAAGATCTCGGCCCGTGATGTCTGTCATCACCATGGATTTGAGACTCTTACCGCCCACTGTGGCGTGCTCCTGCATGGCGATGTGACCCAACCCATACTCCTGCAGCAGGGCCATTGTCTTTTTGGGAGTGCGCCCACCAATCAGGTTCTGATACAGGCTCATGAACGAGGTGCCGGCGCGTGCGCCACCTTGCTCCTGCAGCAGCAAGGCCATATTCAACACACCCTCATCAGACAAGCCTCGGAAGGCCGTGCCGCCCTGTTGCGAGAACTGATCCAGATCCCGGAACTGGACGAAGCCGCCCGAGCCCGTCACAAGCTTTTCAGCCAGATCCAGGTTGCGCTTGAAGCTGGCAATGTCATGCGTGCCGCCGCGTCGGTCAATGAAATGAAGCAGGCCACGGGTGCCGCCTTCGTCAATTTCGCCAACCTTGCCCTTAAAAATAGCTGCGTTAGCCATGTTGAGTTGGGAAAGCATGGGGGCTACTTGCCTTGCCAAATCAAAGCTGCCGAACAGGCCGACGCTCTCGCTCATGGTTGTCATCAACTGCTTGGCTGACACGCCCATGACATTTGCACTTCGGGCGAACTGGTCTGCCTGGCGATTCACAGCATCCCCCAGGTTCAATGCCTTGAACTTGGTGAAGGTCAATTCATATTCGCGGGCCGCATCAATCGGTCCTTTGAACATCGCAAGGCCAGCCGCGCCAAAACCAGCGAGCATCCCGCCCGCCATTCCTAGCTTCTGGAGGCTGGACATGCGCTCATGCATGGTCTTGAGCCCATTGTTCACGTCCCGCACGTTTCCATCCGCCTTCATGAGTTCTTTGGCAATGAGTGAAAGCGCAGGCGTTACGCCGTTGATGATTTCAATTTTTACTGCGACTTTGTAGGCTTCAAACATTTGTCTTCTCTTTCGAAAAAATGAGGTTTCAATGAACGGTGCCCACCTCTAGCGCGGGATCGGTCAGCAACCAATCGAGGCCAAATGGCTTGAGGACATCGACAAAGGACTGAGGCGCCACGTCGGCACAGGCGCACATGGCAAGGTCACAAGCGCCACGGCTCAACCCACCATCAACGCGAATAAGCCGGCTTAGTTCAATTGCGTCATCGACGCTAAAGCCATGTGCCATGCAGACCTCAATAAGCCCAGAAAAGGTCTTGAAGTCGCGCTCCTGTACTGCCTTCCCAAAATCGGGGGCGTGCAAGGCGTCATCGCCGATGGTCGACAGCACAGCAGCCATGCGCGCAGTGCTGATGCTTTCGACAGGCATTGCCACGCGTGGAGGTCTTGCTGGTGCGGGAGCGGGCAGCTTGACCGCCTCTGCCGTTGCACGGTCGGGTGCCTCTCGTTCGCCGCGCAACGTGAACGACCAGGCCGTGTGCCGGATGCGCACCCAGCCACGCGCCTGAAGATACGACACGCCTAGAAACAGGTCGTCCTCGATGGACTCGCTGCGGGGCGACAGCATTTCTCGCATCGTCAACGGGTCCGGGGCACGCTCATGGAGCCACTGAAGCGCACGCCATTCGCGCGTTGTCAAAGGGCCAGTGTGTTGGCCCGGAAAGACTGCGGCCGTTTGGTCGGCCTGCTGTGTGCCTGGAGTCATTGGGAGTCCTTGTTGGTGGGGGCGCCCGCATCGGGCAACGTGTGGTGTGTCGTGGCCCTGTGAGGCCAGCTGGCCAGAGCGCCGGCCATGCGATGGAAGACAACCTGGCCTGCTGTTTCTGTCATGCGCCTGTCTTGCACGTCTGGCGTGCCTGCCTCAGGGGCCCGGCCCTGAAAAGACGCATGACGGACATCGGCCTGCTGTGAGGTCGCGAAAGTCATGGCTCAAACCAGGGCCAACTGGCCGCCAGGGTTGGCGGGTGCATCGGGAATCGCCTCAACCTCAGGTAAGGTCAGGTCTTCCAGGTCTTTGACTAACTCGCCCAGGTTGAAGCCGATGTGCTCGGCGCTGACCAACTCCGGGCCCATGCCCAGGTCTTTTTCATGAGTTGCATACCGCAGCCTGCTTTCAAGGGCATTCACTTGAGCCTTGAGTGCCTTCAAACGGGAAGCCACGCGAGCCAATGCTGCACGGGTCTTGTCTGGCACGGTGAAGCCAATGAGTTGGGCTGCAATTTGCAACTGAGCTGGATGAACATGCACGACGCCACCCTCATAGGTCGG
>NZ_SCTN01000366.1 GCF_004297345.1 Aquabacterium sp.
TCGGACAACGTGGATGAGGGTTACGCCCTGGCCTCGCAAACAGGTGAGTCCATCGAACGCCTGGTCAACCAGGTGCAGCAGGTCAGCCAGTTGATGTCGGAGATCGCCTCTGGCAGTGAACAGCAGCATCTGGGCATCGTGCAAGTGAACCAGGCCGTGACGCAGCTCGATCAAGCCACGCAGCAAAACGCCGCCTTGGTTGAAGAATCCAGCGCAGCGGCTTCCAGCCTGAGGGATCAGGCTCAGCAACTGCTGCATGCGGTGGGTCAATTCCGGCTGGCCTGAGCGAGCCTGGTTTCATGTCAACATAGCGCCTTGAACTCCTCATTCAGGCGCTGTTTTCGACATGACCATCAAACGCATCTTCATTGCCCTGCTGATCCTCGTGGTGCTGCCCGTGTCCTACTTCATGGGCGCGATCAAGTGGAGCTATTCGGACGGCGAGCGTGCCGGCTGGGTGCAGAAGCTCTCGCGTAAAGGCTGGGTCTGCAAGACCTGGGAAGGTGAGCTGGCCCTGGTGTCTCAACCGGGTGCCCCGCTGGAAAAATTCCCCTTCACCATCTGGGAAGACAAGGTGGCCGAAGACCTGAACAAGTTCATCGGCAAGCGTGTGTCGCTGCATTACGAAGAAAAGGTGGGCCTGCCCTCCAGCTGCTTTGGCGAGACCCGCTACTACATCACCAAGGTCACGGCCGTGGATGACATTTCCCTGTCGCCTGGGGTGGTGGTGCACACGGCACCTGCGGCGCCAGAGCCGGCCTCAGCGGCCAGCGTACCCTGAGCAAACCCATGCCCAACGACAAAGGCCCGCATCCAAGCGGGCCTTGTCGTTTCTGCGACGCGCAGAATGGGGATGCAGATCAGCGCACCAGCAGCACAGGCGTCTTGCAACGTGCCAGCACTTGGGTGGCCACCGAACCGGTCACCAGGTTCATCAGGTTGCTGTGGCCGTGCGAGCCCATGATGATCAGGTCGAACTTGCCCTTGTCGGCCAGCTTGGAGATCACTTCCGGTGCGTGGCCTGTCTTGGCCACGTAGTTCGTGGCCAGGTCGTGCTTGGCCGTGAACTTGCGGATGGGCTTGAAGATGCCGTCGGCCGTGTCGTCGTAATAGGTCTTGAGCTGGTCGGCCGGGAACATGGAGGCCGCATGCGGCGGGATCAGGGGGACCACGGTGAGCACCGTGAACTCATGGGCGCCGCTGAGCCATTCTTCATGGGTGGTCAGCCAGGCCAGCATGCGCTTGGTATAGGCACTGCCATCAACGGGGAGCAAGATCTTCATGAGGGTCCTCTTCTCTCTTCTCTTTAGCGAGACATCGGTCAAGTCAGGAGTCTAGTGCCAATCCAGCCTGCTCAAAGGCGTGGCGGATCAAGACAGGTCGATCACGAAGTGCGACTGGAAGGCGGCCTGTTCGCCCTTGCTGTAGTAGCCGCGAGGGTTGGCGACCACGCGGCAGGCGTAGGGCTGGCCTTCATGGGTGCCAGAGACGGTGTAGTCATTCGGGCAGTGCAGGTGGCCGTGCATCCACACTTGCGCGAAGGGCAGCAGGTGGTCGAGCGAATTGCAGAAGCCTGCCGTGCCGGGCGTGGCGCCATAGCGGGGGTCGCCACTGCGCAAGGTCGGGGCAAAGTGGGTGACGACCACGGTGCGGCCCTCAAAGGGTGTGGCCAGCGCTTGTTGCAACCAGGCCTGGCAGCCCAGCGACAGGGTGCGCATGTCTTCGGCCAGCATCGGGATGCCGCCTTGCAGCGTGGTGTTCTTGCGCAGGTAGAAGTTGGCCGCGCGGTAGGCTTTTTCGAGGGCCTGCAGGCGCTTGGTCTCCGTGCGCTCGGTTTTGGCGAAGGCTTCGAAGTCGCTCCACAGCGTGGTGCCGATGAAGCGCATATCGCCGATCGTGATGATGTCGCGGTCCA
>NZ_SCTN01000367.1 GCF_004297345.1 Aquabacterium sp.
TCTGTGCCCACCATGTTCAAGGTGCGTCCCAGGTGACCCATCACCTGGCGCATGGCCACCTGATCGTCCGTGTCCACTTCAGCCAGCATGCCCAATGCACGTTGGAGTTGGTCCTTGTCGACCATCAGGAACTTCTCGACCTGACCGCGACGGCCAGGGCCCTTGCGTCCCAGCACCACATCATTGAGGTGAGCGTAGTGGGCCAGCATGGCTTGCAGCTCATCGAGCCGGCGCAGCAGTGCGTCTTGATCCCATGGCAAGTCATCGTTCTTGCGCAAATCGTCGTAGGCCTGCTCTGTCACGTGAACGAGGTTGGTCAGGTACAGCAAGGCGTAAGTGCGCGCATTGCCCTTGACCGTGTGCATGTTGCGAAACAGCAGGTTGATGATGTCGATGCGTTTGTCCGGCGCCTGCTTGATGAGGCGGCGGTTGTCGTCGATGAAGGTGTTGGCGCTCTCCATGAACTCGTTGAACTTTTCCTGGCTGACGGCCAGGATCTCGCCGATGATTTCCAGTTCGCGTTTGCGTGCCTGGGATTCTTGCTCCAGGCGCTTGAGTTCGGTCACGTCACGCACGCACAGCATGAGTTTTTCGATGTTGCCCTGCCGATCGCAGATGGGCGACCAGCTCAGTTCCAGCGATTTCACGCGGCCATCCGACATGGTCTTGTCGAAGGCCTGGACCAGCAGGTGGGTGTTGAAATCGAAGTTCATGTGCTCTTCGCCAAGGCACGAATCCATCGCGGCTTGCACCTGTGACAAGGCATTGGCATCCAGGCTGGATTGATCGAATACCAGCGCCATCACGTTGCGTCGGGCAATGTCCCGGGTTTCAAAAATGGTTTC
This sequence comes from Aquabacterium sp., assembly GCF_004297345.1. Classification (GTDB taxonomy): domain Bacteria; phylum Pseudomonadota; class Gammaproteobacteria; order Burkholderiales; family Burkholderiaceae_C; genus Aquabacterium. The sequence goes on from NZ_SCTN01000367.1 coordinate 846, forward strand.
CAGATAAGCCGAGTACTCGGGATGGATGACGCGGCCCTTGGTCACGGTCAACACGCCTTGAGGCATGTTTTGCAGCATGTTGTGGATGTCTTGCGTCTTGCTGCGCAAGGCCTCGTTGGCCCTGTTGATCAGGAAGTAGTAGACGCCGGCCAGGAAGACCATGATGAGCATGGTCCCGAAGATGTTGAAGTAGTGCAGGCCATCCTGAATGGGGATGGGCAACTGGTGAGGCGGGGTGCTGTTGCGCAAGAGCAGGTCCAGGCCCAGATAGGCCATGGCCACCGTGAATGTGCTCAAGGCTTTGACCCAAAGCGGCCTCAGGTTGCTCATCACCAGCACGGGCAGCACGAGCAGCACGTAGTGGTGGAAGCCGCTGGCCCAGCCGATGACGAAGCTGGCCAGCACGGCATGCCCGACGACCTCGATGCCGGTCATGGCCAGCGCCAGGTTGATCTTGTTGCGCCGTGCCAGGAAGAACACGGCGACGAAGCATGCGCAGCTGAAGATGTTGACGAACGCGAGCAAGTCAACCTTGCACCACGCAAAGATGCTCAGGAAGGCAATGTGCGTGGGCAGGGCGATACCGGCAATGCATTGCAACAGGCCCTTGAAGGTCTGTTGCAGTTCGTTGGCTGGTTCGTCTTCGGCTGGCGTGGTCAGTTCAGTTGAGCGGTTCTCGTGCAGCTGCGTCATCGGAGCGTTCTCTGATCGGTGGAGACGGGGATGGATCGTTATCGACTTGTTTTTTCTGTGTTTGAGGGGCAAACCTGATCGGTGATCTGGCGCTCAAGGTCAATCTGGAAACCGCCGATATCGCTGACGGGAACTCTTCAACTCCAAGCTTTTCAAATATGAAAAAACTGAACATCAAGTTCGCTGCGTATGCTGTCTTGTGCGTGATGGCTGGTTCAGCGTCAGCGCAGTCCTATACCTTCAAGCTGGGGGGCGCACATCTGGATCCGCGTGCGACCAGCAGTGATCTTGAGGGCGTGTTTCCGGCCTGGGCTGCCAATGCTGCTGTACCTCCTGGCGTGCAGTTGGCGGTTCAACCCAAGTCATTTGTCTACTTCAGTGTGGCCCGAGCCCTGAGCGACAACTGGGAGGTGGAGGCCGCAATGGGCGTCCCTCCGAAGGCGGATGTGAAACTGCGCATTGGTGACAACATCAAAGCGCTGACGGGTGTCAGTGCCAATGCGGCTTACCTGGCCTCTTTTGATGATCAGGTGGTGGCCCGCATCACGGCGGTAACGCCCACCATTTTCCTGAACTACAAGCTGGGTGCCGCCAGCAGTAATTGCCGTCCGTTCGTCGGGGTGGGGATCAACTATTCCCACATCACGGCCAAGACCACAAGTGTGGGCGACAGTTTCTATTCGGCCCATGGCGCGGTGACGTCAGAAGCGCCCGTCGATATCAAATTGACGGATTCGTTTGGCCTGGCGTTTCAGACCGGCTTCAGCTACAAGCTGGATAAGAACTGGTCCATCAACGGAAGCTGGCTGACGGCCGCCGTCAAAAACAACATGACGATCACGACGCCGACCAGCCATCAAACGGCAACCTACCGCTATCACCCCTCGGTGTTCACGGCCTCCGTGGGGTACACCTTCTGACTGGTTCAGCGGCCCAGACACCCGTCGGGCGGCCAACGAAAAAAGCCGAGCAGTGCTCGGCTTTTTTCATTTGACGCAAGCTCAGGCCTGCTGTGCGGGCGGCACGTAGCCTTGCACCTGCTCGGCGCCTTCGCCGAAGAAGAATTGCTCCATCTGGCGGGCCAGGTATTGGCGCGCACGGGCATCAGCCAGGTTCAGGCGGTTTTCATTGACCAGCATGGTCTGGTGCTTCATCCAGAGTTGCCAGGCTTCCTTGCTGATCTCGTTGTAAATGCGCTTGCCCAACTCACCAGGGTAGGGCGCGAAGTCCAGGCCTTCGCCTTCCTTGTTGAGGTGCTTGCATTGAATGGTGCGTGCCATGGTTGTCAGTCCGAAAGAAGAAAAGAATCACTTGAGTTGTTTGACCAGCACTTGCGAGCGCCGGTCCCACTTGTAGCTGCGCTTGCGGGCCTCAGGCAGCCAGGCGGGGTCGACCGGCGCAAAGCCGCGCTTGATGAACCAGTGCATGGTACGCGTGGTCAATACAAACAGGGTATTGAGGCCCATTGCCCGAGCGCGTTGCTCGATTCGCTTGAGGATGCGCTCGCCGTCGCCCTGGCCTTGTACGCTCGGCGAGATGGTGAGTGCCGCCATTTCGGCCGTGCTGGCCTCGGGGAAGGGGTAGAGCGCGGCGCAGCCGAAGATCACGCCGTCGTGCTCGATCACCGTGTATTGGGCGACGTCCCGCTCGATCTCTGTGCGGCTGCGCTTGACGAGGGTGCCGTCCTGCTCGAACGGTTCGATCAGTTGCAGGATGCCGCCGACGTCATCCGGTGAAGCTTCGCGCAGGCTTTCGAGCTTTTCGTCGACGATCATGGTGCCCACGCCATCGTGCGTGAACACCTCCATCAGCAGGGCGCCGTCCACCAGGAAGGGGATGATGTGCACGCGCTCGACGCCACCTTCGCTGGCCTTGACGGCGTGCTGCAGATAGAAGGCCGTGTCGGTGGGCTGAAGCGGGTTGGGCAGGGCGGCCAGCAGGCGTTTGGCTTCGGCCAGTGCCAGTTCCTGGTCGATCTCGACATCGGGGTCGTGCTGCTTGGCTTCCAGTTCCTTGGCCTTGGCGGGGTCCTGCACGATGTTTTGCAGGATGCCGCGCACTTCGGTCACGAAGATGAGCTTGTCGGCCTGCAGGGCGATGGCGGCGCTGGTGGCCACGTCTTCCATGCTCAGGTTGAAGGCCTCACCAGTATGTGAAAAACCGAAGGGTGAGAGCATGACCAGGGCGCCAGTGTCGATGGCGCGGCGCACGGCCATGGCGTCGATCTTGCGGACCAGGCCGGTGTGCATGAAGTCCACGCCGTCCACGATGCCCACCGGGCGGGCCGTCACGAAATTGCCCGAGATCACGCTGACTGAAGCGCCCGCCATCGGCGTATTGGGCAGCCCCAGCGAGAACGCCGCTTCGATCTCATAACGCAGTTGGCCGGCAGCCTCCTGGGCACAGTCCAGCGCCACCGTGTCGGTGATGCGCATGCCGTGGCTGAATTTCGACTCCTGCCCCTTGGCGCGCAGTTGCTCTTCCAACTGGGGGCGGAAACCGTGCGCCAGCACGATCTTGATGCCCATGGCCTGCATCAGGGCCAGATCCTGCACGAAGCTTTCCAGCTTGCCGGCCGCGATCAGCTCACCCGACAGCCCCACGACAAAGGTCTTGCCGCGGTGCGCGTGGATGTGAGGCGCCACGGAGCGAAACCAGGGCACGAAGGTATGGGGGAAGACCAGGTCCATTGAAGTGGGCACAGACGTGGCAGCCGGGGGGCAGCCGTTCGGAAATAAATGAGGGGAGATGCGTCAGGCCCTAATGTTACGGGCAATGCGCACTCCCCACACGGTATGGGACGCACGGCTGTGCGCCTGGGCTCACAGATTTGGGCGTTTGTCGAACCAGGGGCGGGCGTGTTCCAGCTGGGCAGCCAGTTGCAGCAGGCGGGCTTCTGAGTTCACGGGGCCGACGAATTGCACGCCCAGGGGCAGGCCGTCGGGCGTCCAGTACAGGGGTACGGACATGGCCGGGCGGCCGGTGACGTTGGCCAGCTGGGTGTAGGGCGTCCAGCCCAGGTTCTTGAGGATGATCTCCTGGAAGAAGCTGGATTTGCGGATGGCGCCAAACAGGCCCAGGCCGGACAGCACCTTGTTGACCATGTGCAGCGCCGGTGGGGTGGTCAGGGCGCCCACGGGCAGCGGCGGGGCGCTGATGGTGGGTGAGAGCCACAGATCGAACTGCGCGTGAAAGCGGGTCAGGTCCATGGTGTGCAGGTGCCAGCGCTCCAGGCAACCGCACAGTTCCGGGCCGGACACGGTGCGGCCCATGGCGGCCATGACCTGGGTGTCGGGCTCGAAGTCGGACAGCTTGAGCCCCTCCTGGCGGCACAGTTCATCCACCAGAAATGCTTGGGCGCAGAACCAGGTCAGCAGGAAGTCGGCCGCCAGTTGTTTGCCGTCGAAAGGCAGTTTGACGGGCTCGACATGGTGGCCCAGGGCCGTGAGCAGTCTGACGGCATCTTCCGTGGCCGCGATGGCTTGTTTATCAACCGGCGTGCCCGTGGGCGATTCGGTCGAGTAGCCGATGCGCATGGTGCGAGGCGGGCGTTCGATGGCCTGCAGATAAGCCTGGTCCGGCCTGGGCATCCAGAACGGCGCATGGGCTTCAGGGCCTTGCAGGATGTCCATCATGGCGGCGGTATCGCGCACGCTGCGCGACAGCACGCCTTGCACGGCGGCGCCAAACAGGCCTTCGGCGGCCATGGGGCCGATCGAGACGCGGCCACGCCCCATCTTCAGGCCGAACAGGCCATTGCAGGCTGCGGGGATCCGGATGGAGCCGCCGCCATCGCTGGCGCCTGCCACGGGCACGATGCCGGCTGCGATGGCAGCAGCGGAGCCTCCCGATGAGCCACCGGGTGTGTGTTTTGTGTTCCAGGGGTTGCGGGTCGGGCCGAAATCGCGCGGTTCGGTCATGTTCTTGGCGCCGAACTCCGGGGTGTTGGTGGCGCCGAAGATCACCAGGCCGGCGTCCGTCCAGCGGCGCACCACGTCGCTCGTGATGGGCGAGATGGCGCGGGCATGGGCGGCATTGCCCCAGCTGCTGGGCGCGCCTTCCCACTCCTGAAACAGGTCCTTGATCACGAAGGGGACGCCGCCAAACGGCTGTTCAGGCGTGAAGCACTGCTGCACCCTTTGCCGGGCCCGATCGTCGTAGCGCCGGATGATGGCGTTGAGCTGGCCGTGGGTGGCATCGGCGCGGGCCATGGCCACGCTCAGCAACTCGGCGGGAGAGACCTCGCCACGCCTGACCAGATCGGCCAGACCCAGGGCGTCGAAGCGGGTGTATTCATGAAACTGCATGGGCTTGGATAATGGCGGACTTTGGTCGCTTTTTTCTGTCCCCTGGCCAACAGTTCGACTCCGTATCTTCCCGTGTTGCCTGAACCCACCCAAATCACCTTTCCCGAGGCTCTTCCTGTCAGCGGTAAACGCGACGAGATCGAGGCTGCCCTGCGCGCGCACCAGGTCATCATCGTCTGTGGCGAGACGGGCTCAGGCAAGACCACGCAGTTGCCCAAGATCGCCATGGCCATGGGGCGAGGTGGCTGGGGGCAGCCGCGTGACCCGAATGCGCCTCGGCATTTGCGGC
>NZ_SCTN01000368.1 GCF_004297345.1 Aquabacterium sp.
AGGTGTGGTGCCCACCAGTTCGGTGGTGGGCAATGACACCCGTGGCTACGCCAGCGTGTCCATCCATGACCTGGGCGATGCCTACACGCTGGTGCTGCTCAACGGGCAGCGCGTGGCGCCATTTGGTGGGCAGTTGAGCAGTGGCGCCTTGTCTGGCGTCGATATCAACACCATCCCGCTGGCCATGGTCGAACGCATCGAGGTGCTGACCGATGGCGCCTCAGCCTTGTATGGCGCTGATGCGCTGGGTGGCGTGGTCAACATCATCACGCGCCGGGATGGCGATGCGAACGAAGCGACCATTGGATGGACCTTGCCCAAAGGCGGCGCGAGGGAGTGGCGGGCCAGTGCGTTCAAGAGTGTCGGTAGCCTGGACGAGCAGGGGCAAAGCCTGAGCCTGGGCGCCTCCTACATGCACCGCTCGGCGCTGAGGGCCACCTCGCGGGACTACGCGAAAGATGCCATCAAGGACTTCAGCTATCAAGGCACCCGCTATCGCTACGCCGATGTGCAGGATGCGACTTCACCAGCCACGATCTATGACTCTGGATTTGGTTGGGGCAATCCTTATCAAGTTGCCACGGGTGGATGTCCTCAGGGCAGCTACCTTTACAGCAACCCTTACGAGCAAAATTTCAGCTTTCCGCTGTGTTCCTATAACTACGCTGCTGACATCGATCTGGTGCCAGAACAGACACAGCACAGTCTGATGGCGTCCTACACGCGCGAGTTCGCATCAGAGAACCGCTTGCAACTGGATTTGCTGGCAACACGCAGCATCGTGACGAGTCATCTGGCGCCTGTGGCGACCCGGTTCTTTTCTGGTTTGAATCTGCCCGCGACTTCACCGTCCTATACCAACTACCTCAGCGGGCTGGGTGTGGTGGACGACCCCGTCAATCTGAGTTACCGCTTTGTTGATCTCGGGCGCAGAGGGTTCGAAGATCAATCTGATCTCTTGCATCTGGCTGCGCGCCTGGACGGGCGCCTGAACGGATGGGCCTGGCAAGCTGGCTTGACCGGCTCCATGAGCCAACAGCGCAGCGACATCGACCATGCGATGAGTCTCAACACGATTCAGCGCCTGTTCGATGATGGCTTTGTCAACCCGGTGGCTTTGCCGGGCGGTCAAACCGCATCCGAGTTGGCCGCCCAGCAGGGGGCGGCTTACAACGGACGTTGGTTGAGCGGGCGGTCCTTGCTGACCGAGTTGCAATGGCAAGCCTCGCGCGATGTACTGACGCTGCCTGGCGGCCAACTCAAATGGGCTGTGGGGGCCAATGTGCGGCGTGAGGCGTTGATGTTCAGTCCGAGCTTGTTCGCTCAGGGCAAGCTGTCGGATCCCGCATCGGGCACCTTGGCCACCTCTTACGATGAAGGCAATTTGCGAGCGGGCGATGTCGTGCCCATGGTGCCCTCATCAGCTTCGCGTTACGTCTGGGGGGCTTTCAGCGAATGGCTGGCGCCTGTCTCACGTAACTTGGATCTGTCTGCGGCGGTGCGTGCTGACCACGATCAATTGGTCGGTCAGGCGTGGACAGGCAAAACCGCTGCGCGTTGGCGACCCAGCGAGCATTGGCTGTGGCGAGCCTCATTGGGTACGGGGTTCAGAGCACCGACGCTCAATCAATTGACCTCACCTGCCCGGTCGGGCGGACAACTGGATGGCAAGGAATGTTCCGCTGATCTGAAAACACTGCAGGCATCCTTGGGCGTCGCGCCCTGCACAATAGCGGGCAGTTACCCACTGGTTGTAGGCAGCAATCGCGATCTGGCGCCAGAGAAGTCACTGCAAGCCAGCCTGGGATTGAAGGTGGAGCCTGTGAGTGGTCATACGCTGGGCCTCGACTGGTGGTTCGTGCGCATCACCGATCGCATCGGTTCCGTGGACGCGGCCACAGCGTTTGCGCATCCCTTGGATGTGCCGGCATCGACCTGGACTGTAGTGAACACGGGAGGCAGCCCCACGCTGGCGCTTTCTGGTGTGCCGGGCAATATGGGCAATTGGATTTCATCTGGCGTTGATGTGGATGCATCCGTACGCAGAGGATCGCCCTGGGGTTTGTTCGACAGCCAATTGCGCGTGACGGCGATTCTGCGTGAAGACACTCAGCTCTATGCAGGTGGGCCGTGGGCCAGCAACATCGGTGATGGGCAATCCGGCGGTGCAACCTTGAAGTGGAAGCTTGCCTGGCGCAATTCGTGGATCGACGGCCCATGGACACACAGCCTGACGATGCGCTATCAATCCGGTTATCTGGATGCGCCCGTCTCGGTCTATCCGCTGGATGCCAGCGGACAGGTGACAGGTGCTGCCACGGATGTGCGGATGAAGGTCTCAGGCCTGACCGTGTGGGATTGGCAAACCAGTTGGCGTGTAGGCCAAGGATGGCAGTTGACGGCGGGGGTGATCAACCTGCTGGATACGCGTCCACCATTGACCTTGAGTTCCGGTGGTGCCTACAAAGGCCAGCAACTCGGTTACGACGAACGCTACTATGACGCCCGCGGCCGCATGCTCACACTGGAAGCGCGGCTGTCCTTCTGATTGATCGTGCACTGACCATCATGCAAACCGGCAACCTCTTCGCACAAGCCTTGCCACCTTCAGAGGGCGAGCGCTTCGATACATTGCTGCGCCACAAAGGCCTGGTCATCGAGCGCATCGTGAGCTCCTCGAAGATCGAGTCGCAGCAGTACTTGCAGGCGCAAGACGAGTGGGTGGTGCTGCTGCAAGGCGAGGCTGAACTCGACATTGCTGGCAAGCGCCTGCCGCTCAAGGCAGGCGACTACGTGTTCATCCCATCAGCTACACCGCACACGGTGCTGCGTGCCTCACAAGGCGCGCTCTGGCTGGCGGTGCACCTGCATGAAACCATCCGCGAAAAGGATCTCACGCCACAAAGCGCCACACCGTGACGAAGTGGCTGGCCGTGCCGCCCAGCACGAACAGATGCCAGATGCCGTGGGCGTGCTTGAGTCGCTTGTCCAGCACATAGAACACAATACCCACGGTGTAGAGCAGGCCGCCAGCCAGCAGCCACATCCAGCCCTGGTCATGCAGGCCGTTCATCAAGGGTGTGGCCGCACCGATGCCGCACCAACCCATGAGCACATACAGCGGCACGGAAGGCACGGTCTCACGGCCCCACCACAACTCCTTGCCGATGCCGACCAACGCCAGCGTCCATTCGAAGACGAGGATGCTCCAGCCCAGCGTGCCGTGCAGCGTCACCAGCGTGAAAGGTGTGTAGGTGCCGGCGATCAGCAGGTAGATGGCGCAGTGATCGACCTTGGCCCACATCTCCTTGCTGGCGGCACGCACGCTGTGATAGAGCGACGAGGCCGCATACAGCACGATCATCGTCAGCCCGAACACGCTCACGCCGATGATGCGCAAGGCATCACCGCCCTCGATGGCTTGCGCCACGAGCACGGCCGAGCCCGCCACCGCCAGGGCCAAACCCAGCAGGTGGGTCACGCTGTTCAATCGTTCGCCGTGATACATGAGATTCCTGATCAAGCAAGGGAGTGCCCATGCTACGCGTTGCAGCGCGACACCCTGATGACAGGCCACGATGGTGCCTTGCGTCAGATCATGCTGCGTGCGTTGAAACGTTTGTTTTGACCGTTCGGCGGATGCGCGATACCGCTCGTCCGTAGCGTCTTTCAAGTGTGAAGGATTTGCTTACACGAAGTAACTGACGGCCTTAATCTGTGTACGCACAGTTGGCAAACCCGCTGAAAAGCGGGGACGCAAAGCTTCCGGTCTTCCTGCATGGACGCATGCAAAAGATAGCGGGGTTGCCTCGGTGGAATGGGCCCGTTCCACAGAGACCGTCCCTTTGGTTTGGCGCTTGCAATTCTGTTCCAACCCTCGAAGCCACCCATGGCTTCAACCTGTTGAAGGATGCAAGATGAAAGCCCAAGCTCTGATGATCTCCGTGATGTTGGCCTCTCCAGCCTTCGCCGCCAATTTCGGCAGCACGGAACCACCCAAGACCACACCACCCACGACCGCCACGGTCACCCCACCCAAGCCCGCCGCAACGCCCTTGCCATCGGGCCCTCAGGTCACGGGCCTGTTCCGCATCGTCAAGCCTGACGGCAGCACGGTGATCGCCCAGACCCCCATCGGCACGAGCACCAGCGTGATCAATGTGATCAACGTGGCCACGAGCGATGCCTTCCTCACCAGTGGCGGCAAGTGCGCCTTCAACGTCAAGTATGACGAGGTGTCTGGTGTGGCGGCAACGAACACCACCAATCGTCTGTTCAGCAATGACACCTTGATCGCCCAGAACACCAAGATCGACCTGGCTGCCAATGTGCTCAAGACGATCTGGACGCAGCCTTACCTGGTGCCTGGACAGAACAACGTGAAGATCGTGATCAACGCGGATTCGGCCACACCCAGTGTGGGCTGGGTGCGCGTCAATGTGAGCGGTACTTGCGGTGCGGCTGCAACGACCACGCCACCGACCACCACACCACCCAAGACCGAACCCCCGAAGACCACCCCACCCGTGGTGACACCGCCCCCTCCTCCTCCCGTCGTGAAGTTCGCACCCGGCTCTGCCGAGTGGAACAACCTGTACAACGCCTTCGGCTACAGCAACTATGGCGTGACCCAGCTCAAGGGCAAGAACTTCGGGCGCTACACCGAGCTGGTCAAGTTCAACGCGGACGTGACCGTGGTGGTCAATGCCAAGGTGGTGGACCAGCCCACCTACAACGCGCTGATGACACGCTGGAACAGCTTTGTCATGGACCCGGCCTTCCAGGCTGCGATGAAGGCCATCGTGCCAACGTCTGACAAGAAGTAAGTGCGCCGAGGGGTTGGCCCGCCATGTGGTCAGCCCCTTGCATCACGCCATGTGCTTGTGCTGTCTTGCGGAGGTCGCACCATGTATTCATTGCCACTGAAGGCCTTGCCCATGCTGTCGGGCCTTGTCAGATGCGCTGCGCTGTTCCTGGTCTTGAGCGCGCACCCTGCGCATGCCGCCAAGCCCTCAGTCCAGCCCGCACCAGATCTGAGCCAGATGCTGCAGCCCATGCCTTTGAGCCAGTCTGATCTGGCCAACGCAGGTGGTGTTGTGCCAGCTGCGCGGGCCCCTCGCCCGCTCAGCAACGAAACCTTGGAAGCCTACAGCGCGCCAGGTGCACAGGCACTGGGCAGCACGCCGCAAGGCACGCTGGTGAGGGCCTACGCCATCAACCACATGCGTGCCAGCGAGATGCTCTCGCTGTTGTCTGATCCTGCCGCGCCCTTGTTGCCCAGAGATCAAGCGGCCGTCGTGGTCGAGCCGCGCAGCAACCTGCTGCTGGTTCGCGCCTCACAGATCGAGCACCAGCTCATCGAGAACCTGATCAAGCGGGTGGATGTGCCGTCCAAGCAGGTGTTGATCGAGGTCAAGATCGTCAGCGCCGATGAATACTTCGGCAAAAGCCTGGGCGCGCGCTTCGGGGTGACGAGTTCGCGCATGCTCAATGCAGCCTCGCCGAAACAGACTGGCGTGCAGGTGGGTGGCACAGCGAACGACCTCAATCAGATCGCTACCAATGGCGTTTCCGGCTTTCCCAATGCTGTTTCGTTGCCTGCAAGCAACTCTTTGACGCAGGCTGCGGTGAGCAGTCTGGCGCTCGGTTTTTACAAGCTGCCGGCCGGTATCAACATCGGCTTGGAGATCTCGGCGCTGGAAGAAGCCGGCCATACCAAGATCCTGTCCAGCCCCAAGCTGGTGCTCAGCAATCAAAAGCCGGGGCTGATCTCGTCAGGCCAGCGCATCCCTTATTCGCGGCCCTCCATCGTGCAGGGCGTGAACACCACGGAGTTCGTGGATGTGAAGGTCTCCGTAGCCGTGACGGCCCTGGTTGCCCCAGACGGCACCATCTCCATGGACCTGGCCTTGACCGATGACAGCGTGGGTTCAACCTCGACCGTGGGCCCCACGATCAACACGAATCAGGCGACGTCGAACGTGACCTTGCAGAGCGGGGAAACCCTGTTGCTGGGCGGCTTCCAGAGCAGCAGTCAGGTCGAGGAGAAGAACCAGACGCCGGTTCTGGGGGACCTGCCGGTGGTGGGAAATCTGTTCAAGAATCGCAGCCAGAACACCGTCAAACGTGAACTTCTGTTCATCATCACGCCCACGATCATTGAGACTGAACACTTCACAAGCCCCATGAATACTGCACAATAGCTTGCCCGACGATTGCGGGTGCAACTTGAACATTCGACTTATGAACAAGACCGATCTGATCCAGCACCTGGCTGACAAGCACACCCTGACCAAGGCTGAAGCCGGCCGCATCCTTGACACCCTGCTCGACGTGGTCGTGGCCAGTGTCAAGAAGGGCGACGCCGTTGTGATTCCTGGTTTCGGTTCTTTCAAGCAACACGCACGCGCTGCCCGTAACGGCGTGAACCCCAGCACCGGCGCCAAGATCAAGATTGCCGCCGCCAAGCTGCCCAAGTTCACACCTGGCGCCACCTTCAAGGCCGCTGTGGACCCCAAGGCTGCTGCTCGCAAGGCCGCTGCCAAGCCTGCCGCCAAGCCCGCAGCAAAGAAGGCTGCCAAGCCAGCTGCCAAGAAGGCCGCTGCCAAGAAGAAGTAATCTGGCGCAAGCCAAACCCTGATCGTCTGCATGCACAGGCTCCTCGCGAGCCGTGCTGTGGTGCTCAGTTCAACAGGGCCTCTCGGGGCCCTGTTTCTATTTGGACTGAATGGGCTGAACGCCCTGGCTTGGGCGAACCAGCCACAGCGTCAGCCCGCTGATGATCTCCACGGCCATCATCACGCGCAGCACGCCATCAGGCCAGCCCCATTGCGCGGCTGACATCACCCGGCCAAGCGCCTGCGAGAAGATCAGCAGGCCCAGCACATCACCCAGCAGCGGCTGGCTGTCCACATGGCGCGCGGCCAGCAGGCCCAGTGCTGTATGGCCCAGCCACAAGCCCGCGTAGATGGCGTGTAGCTCGCTGTAGTCATTGGCGCTGTGCAGGCCATTGCCCACTGCGGCGGCTACCAGGTCCGGCCTTGCCAAGGTCTGCAAGGCCAGGCCAGCGAAGACCAGTGCGGTCAAGCTCAGCAGGGCACGCCGCGCTGGGCTGTGTTGGATCAAGCCGATCATGCTGCGGCGCGTTGAGCCGGCAGGCTGCGTGCGCTGGGGTATTGCTCTTCCACCCAGTCAGGGTGCTTCCAAAGGATGCGCAGGTCCTTGTGGCGCCACACATCGCCCCACATGGCGAACCACTCATCGAGGTTCAGTCGCAACGGGTTGAGCGTGGTGGGCTGGCGGTGGCTGATGCCGTAGACGATCTGGCCGGCATCTCTTTCGTCCACGAAGGTACCGAACAGGCGATCCCAGATGATCAGCACGCCAGCGAAGTTGGTGTCGATCTGGGCCGGGTTGCTGCCGTGGTGCACGCGGTGGTGAGAGGGCGTGTTGAAGATCGCTTCGTACCAGGCGGGCAAGCGTTTGATCGTCTCTGTGTGGATGAAGAACTGGTAGAACAGGTTCAGCTCGATGGCGATGACGACAGACATCTTGTCGAAGCCGATCAAGGCAAGCGGCAGGACCCACACGAAGACCAGGCCGCTCAAGTCGAACAGGAAGTTCTGGCGCAGCGCGGTCGAGAAGTTGAAGCGCGTCGAGCTGTGGTGCGTGATGTGAGAGCACCAGGCGTAGCGCACCTTGTGCATCACGAAGTGCGCGACGTAGAAGAGAAGGTCCGTGATGAAGAACAGCAGCGCCATGCCCACCCACTTGTTGGTCGGCGTGTACTGCAGGCCCAACTTGACCACGTCGTCATAGAACTGTGTGATGAAGAGGGCCACGACGACGCCGTCCACCATCTTGTACATGAAGCCCGTGCTGATGTTGGCGATGGATTCGCGCAGGTTGTAGGCGTCCGCCCGGCCCTGGCGGCGCAGGTAGGTGGCTTCGGCCAGGATGACGACCATGAAGGCCGCACCGGCGATGAGCACGAAGCTCAGTGCGTGAAGGATGTCGTTCATATTGCTTGTCTCCATCAACGTGATGGCATGCAATGTAAAGACGGGCGCGCCGATCGCATCGACAATCGATGTCGGCTTTTTAACTATCCATGACATATGAGCATGCTGATGCGCGTCACAGGGGCCTGGACGCAATTACTCACGGATTGGCTGGATACGCAGCGCCTGCCTGCGCCCGCGATCCGCGCACGTCTGGCGGCTTACGCACCCGATGACGTGGTGCCGCTGGATGTGTGGCGAGATATCCTTGAAGTGGCCGCGGCCTTGCGGCCAGACCTGCCAGCACCAGGCTTGTCCATTGGCGCCGGCGTGCTGCCGCGCCATGTGGGTGTGCTGGGTTATCTCGTGCTCGCCAGCGACAACCTGGCCGAGGCCGTATCCATCTACCAGCGCTATGAGCGGCTCTTTTATGGCGTGGACCTGGCCGAGGTGGTGATGCACCAGGGCGAAGTCGAGATCCGCTGGGCACGCAGCGACACCACAGGCGTGATGGCCGATGAAACGGCGATCGCCGGGCTGGTGACCTTCCTGCGCAAGCAGATCGACAACCCGCCGCCGCCTTCGCGTGTGGGCTTTGTCTACCAGGTGTCGCCCCAGCGGGCGCAGGCCTGCGAGGCCTTCTTCGGCTGCCCGGTGGAGTTCGGTGCCAGCCACACCTTGGTGCGCTTTCCCGTGGCTTACATGAGCATCCCCATGCCGCACCGTGAGCCCGGCTTGCGTGCACTGCTCGATCGCCAGGCCAAGGCCTTGCTCGATGCCCTGCCTGATCCGAACGCCTTCGACAAGGCCGTGCAGCAACTGCTGGTGCGCCTCCTGCCCGATGGCGAGGTGTCGGTCGACAAGGTGGCGCAGGCCATGAACCAGTCCACCCGCACGCTCCAGCGGCGTCTGGCTGACAGCGGCATGACCTGGCAACACCTGCTGGACCGCACGCGCGAACAACTCGCCCGCCAGTACCTCAATGACCGCGCCCTTTCACTGGCTGAAATCGCCTTGCTGCTGGGCTACAGCGAGCAAAGCGCCTTTACGCGCTCCTTCAAACGCTGGACGGGGCTGACACCCTTGGCTTTCAGGACACAAACTGTTCATATTTAAAAGGCGATACGGGGTGACAATCGGGGGTTACCGTTTTCACACGCCTGACTCATGTCCTCGATCTCTCCGGCGCCTGCCGACCAAGCTGCTGATACCCCTGCGACCGACACTGCATCTGGTATCGCTCCTGATGCGGCACCCGAAGCCGTGTCCGCTGCCGCCGCACCCGCAGACAGCGCCAGTGTGCCCGCGCAGGCCCAACAGCCAGAGTCGCCAGCCGCCACGGCTGCTCGACTGGCAGAGCTGTTCCCCGCTTTGTTCAAGGGCCAGCCCAAACCTTTGAAGCTGCGCATCCAGGTGGACATCCAGGAGCGTGCGCCCGGCGTGTTCAGCAAGCAGGCCCTGTCGGCCTTCTTCCGTCGCTATACCGGCGCCACCTCCTACCTCATAGCCGTGTCCAAGGCCACGCAGCGTTTTGATCTGGACGGCCAGCCCGCTGGCGAGTTGACCGATGAGCACCGCAAGGTGGCCGCTGATGAGCTGGTGCGCCGCCGTGCCAATGCCAACGCCAAGCGTGAAGCCGAGCAGGCCGAGCGTCGTCAGCGTGCTTCGCTGCTGCGCGATTTTGAAACCACCAAGCTGACCACGGCCAACTTCTGCGCCCTCAAGGGTGTGGCACTGGAAGCGCTGGAAGGCCTGCTGGCACAAGCGCGTGCCGAAGCCCTGGAAGACGCACAGAACCCGCAGCGCCAGCACCATGGGCATGGTCGCCCGGAGCATGGTCGTCGTGATGGCCAAGGCCGCCCCGGCGGCAAGCCCGGCAACGGTGGGCCACGTCGCGAAGGCCAGGGCCCGCGCGGTGATGGCCCACGTGGCGAACAACGCCGTGGCAGCGGCCCGCGTGAAGGCGATCCTCGCGATGGCGCGCGCCGTGATGCGGCCCCTCGCGGCCCGCGCACACCTGGTGGTCAGGGCGGTCAAGGCGGCCAAGGTGGTGGCGAACAGGCCAAGGGTTGAGTCAGGATGTCGTTGGATGAGGCCAATGCCGCGCCCCTGCAGCGCTTTTGTGATCTGCTGAGCCAGTCGCTGGCGCAAGGCCATTGCGACAAGCTCGTGATGGCCAACTACCAGGGCAAGGACGCCCAGTTGGGGCCTGATCTGCAGCGCGTGCTGGTGCGGCCGGTCGAGCTCAAGGGCCAGCCGCACTTGTCTTTCGTGCTGCGCTATCCCACCAAGGACATCACGAAGAACCTGCCTTTGGCCGATGGCATCGCGCAGGTGATGGCCTGGGCGCAAGCGCACACCTTCCGCAACGCCCATCTGCACACGCCTACCGAGGAAGTGCAACTGGCGTTCAGCAAGAAGGGCAAGGCCAGCGTGCGTGTGGGCAAGCCGTCCAATGCCGAAGCGGCACAAGCACGAGCTGACGCGGCTGCGGCAGCTCGCCCTGGTACGGCGGCACTGGTGTCGGCCCCAGGGGAGGCGGGTTCAGCCGGC